>SCVT01000697.1 GCA_004296815.1 Reyranella sp.
GGCGCCTGGAAAGCGTTGCACGGGACCAGGGGGACGTATGGATCTGCACGAAAAACCGGACCGAAGCACGACCGACCCGGCGCCTGCCGAGCAGGCTCCCGTCGTCGACTATGTGGCGCTGGCGGCTGGACGGACGGTCGGCCGGTACGAGATCGTCGAGGTCCTGGGGCAGGGCGGCTTCGGCATCACCTACCGCGCGCTGGACACCCAGCTCGGCCGCGAGGTCGCGATAAAGGAATACCTGCCGCCGACGCTCGCCATCCGGCAGGACGGTGCGTCCGTGCTGCCGCGCTCAACCGAGGTGGCGGACGATTTCTCGTGGGGCCGTGAGCGCTTCGTCGCCGAGGGCCGCACGCTCGCCACCCTCCATGAGGCGCCGGCCATCGTGCAGGTCTTCGACTTCGTCGAGGCCAACGGCACCTCCTACATGGTGATGGAGCTGGTGCGCGGGAACACGCTCGAGCAGCGCGTCAAGGAGAAGGGGCCGCTGGCGCCGCACGAGATCGACAAGATGCTGGTGCCGCTGCTCGAGGGGCTGCAGCGTGTCCATACCGCCGGCTTCCTTCATCGCGACATCAAGCCGGGCAACGTGCTGCTGGGCGAGAACGGCCTGCCGACGCTCATCGACTTCGGCGCCGCGCGCCTCGCCATCGCTAGCCGCTCGTCGACCATGACGGCGATCTTCACGCCGGGCTATGCCGCGCCCGAGCAGTTCGCGGCGGGCAAGCAGGGATCATGGACCGACATCTACGGCCTCGCCGCGACGCTCCATCACGCCGTCATGGGCAAGGCGCCGCCCAACGCCTTCGATCGCCTGCTCGACGACACCTACGAGTCGCTGGCGACGCTCCAGCCGGCCGGATTTCCCGCGGCCCTGCTCGCGGCGATCGATGCCGGTCTCGAGCCCCGCATCGAGCATCGGCCGCAATCCATCTCGGCCTGGCGCGTCATGATGGGCCTGCCGGACGACGATGCGACGATCGTGATGACGCAGCCGATGGCGCCGGCCGCGCCGCCGACGCCGCCCACGCCGCCGACGCCGCCCAGCGCGCCCGCCGCCCTCGTTGTCGCGCCGCGGCCCCGGTGGCACTTCGTTGCCGTCATGGCTGCTGCTGCGGCGCTGGTTCTTTTGGCGACCGGCTACTACTTCATGGCGCCGCCGCTGCAACCGGCGGCCGAGGCCGTGGCGATGGCATCGCCATCGACGCCGGCAGACCCGGAGCAGGCTGCACGAGCCGGCGAAGAAGCGCTGCAGCTCATCGCGGCCGACCGCCAGCGCATCCAGCTGGTGCTGACGGCCCAGGGCTTCGACACGCGCGGCTCCGACGGCACGTTCGGCCAGCGCTCGCGCGAGATGATCGCGGCCTGGCAGAAGGCGAAGGGCCACCCCTCGACGGGCTACCTGACCGCGGCGCAGGTGCCGGCGCTGTTGCGCGACGTCGCGCCGAGCTCGCCGCCTGTCTCCACGCCTGTCTCGACGCCGGCTTCGCCGGCGCGGCCGGTTCCGAGCGGCCAGTTCGATGGCCTGTATGGCGGCGGCATGTCGGCGAGCGGGATCGGCAACACGACCGCGATCCTGAGCGCCGAGGTCAGCATCGCGAAGGACCGGCTGATCGGCCGCGTCGTTCATCCCGGATGTGGTAACTCCGCACTGACGCTGACGGTCCTGCCGTCCGGCGATGTCGTCGGCAGCGGCAAGCTCTACGAGGCGCCGGACTGCTCGCTCGCCTCCTTCACCGCCACCGGACGGGCGGCTGGCGACAAGGTCTCGCTCGAACTGCGCACGCCGGGCGGCACGACGCGCGGGACACTGGGCAAGCGCGGCGGCTGAGCGAGGGCGAAGCAAACCTGTCAAGGCTCGTCCCGCCCGCGGCAAAGGCGCATAGTCGGGCGCATGGACGAACCCCGGCAGCCCAACTCGGGGGTCGATTTCGTCGCGCTCCCGGCGGGGCAGGCGATCGGCCGCTACGAGGTCGTGAGCGTGCTGGGCCATGGCGGCTTCGGCATCACCTACCGCGCCCGCGACAGCCTGCTCGGCCGCGAGGTCGCCATCAAGGAGTACCTGCCGCCGGCGCTGGCGGTCCGCCAGGACAGCGTGACGGTGCTGCCGCGCTCGCCGCGCGAGGTCGACGACTTCACCTGGGGCCGCGCCCGCTTCGTCGACGAGGGGCGCACGCTGGGCGGCCTGCAGAAGGCGCCGGCCATCGTGCGGGTCTACGACTTCCTCGAGGCCAACGGCACCGCCTACATCGTGATGGAGCTGGTCCACGGCGAGACGCTGGAGCACCGGCTGAAGCACACGGGGCCCGTGAAGCCCGCCGAGATCGACCGGCTGCTGTGGCCGCTGCTCGATGGGCTCTCACGCGTGCATGCCGCGGGCTTCCTGCATCGCGACATCAAGCCGGCCAACATCCTGCTCGACGCCGACGGCGACCCGACGCTGATCGATTTCGGTGCCTCGCGCGCGGCCATGGCCGACCGGACGTCGGCGATGACGGCGGTGTTCACGCCGGGCTATGCGGCGGCCGAGCAGATCAGCTCGGCCAAGCAGGGGCCGTGGACCGACATCTACGCGCTCTCGGCCACGCTCTATCACGCCATCGCAGGCGAGCCGCCGCCGAACGTCTTCGATCGCATGATGGACGATGCCTACCAGCCGCTCGCGCGCCTGCGGCCGCCGGGCTTCGCACCGGGACTGCTGGTCGGCATCGATGCGGGCCTCGCCGTCCGCGCCGGCGACCGGCCCCAGACGATCGAAGGCTGGCGCGCCCTTCTCACTCAAGACACGGCCGCGCGCGACGACGCGACCGTGGTTTCGCGCGGCGCCTCCGTGCGCCCGGCCGGGATTGCGAGGCCTGCCGGGGCGAGCGGCCGTTCGCGGGTTCGCCCGGCCGTCACGGCACTCGTCGCGCTGGCGGTCGTCGCAGCGGGATATGTCGCCTGGGACACGTCGGATACCCGGCAGGCGGACCGGCTCGCCGCGCAAGCCGTGCGCGACGCCACGGAGCGGCAGGCGGTCGAGGCGGCACGCCTGAAGGCCGAAGCGGACGAGGCCGAAAAGGTGCGCCAGGCCGAGGCGCTGAAGAAAGCGGAAGCGGACAGGGCCGAGGCGGCGCGGGCTGAAGCGGCGAAAGTCGAAGCGGCAAAGGCCGAGGCGGAGAGAGCCGAAGCGGCGCGCGTCGAAGCCGAACGCATGCAGGCGGAGGCCGCGGAGAGGCGACGGCAGGAGGACGAGCGCAAGGCGGCGGAGGCCGGGGAGGCGGCACTGCGTCTCGGCCTGCCGGAGCGGCAGAAGCTCCAGATCGCGCTGACGGCGGCCGGCTTCGACACGCGCGGCAGCGACGGCACCTTCGGCCCGCGGTCGCGCGAAATGATCGCGGCGTGGCAGAAGGCGCGCAACCAGCCGGCGACCGGCTTCCTGACGGCGGCACAGAACCAGAGCCTGCTGCGCGAGGGCGCGGCGGCGCTCGCCAAGCTCGAAGAAGAGAAAAAGAAGGCCGAGGACGACCGCAAGAAGCTCGATGAGGAGGCCAAAGCCCGTGCTCCGGTCGTGGCGCCGTTCGACGGGAGCTACGCCGGCGCGTTCACCCCGTCCGGGACGGTTGGTCCGACCAGCGGCGGCAGCCATGCCATCACGCTGCGCGTCGCCGGCAACGACGGTGCCGGCACCATGGTGAGCGCCCGATGCGGCTCGGCGCCCATCACGATCCGCATCTCGGCAGCCGGCGACGTCACCGGCGAGGCCAGCGGCCTCGATGCGTCCTGCTCGCGATTCCCGCTGGCGGTGCAGGGTCGGGTGGCGAACGGCAGGCTGCAGCTCACTTTCAGCGGCGCGGCGGGCCGCGGCACGGCAACGCTGCTGCTCGGCGCCAGCGCGCCGGCTCCGCTTGCGCCGGTGCTGACGCCGCCGCCGGCGGCCTGGACGGCAACCGGTACTTTCGACGGCAGCTACGCCGGCTCGATCAACAGCATCAATCCCGGCGGGCCGTCGCGCATCCTCGGTGCCGATCTCCAGGTGGCCGGCGGGCGGCTGTCCGGCCAGATCGTCAGCCCGACCTGTGGCAACGCTTCCATCAGCCTCGCGGTGTCGCCGGGCGGCGAGATCAGCGGCGAAGCGCGCCTGCAGGAGAATGCGACCTGCTCGCCCGCGACGCTCAGCGTCACCGGCCGCGTGAGCGGCGACCGCCTCACCCTCGACATGAGGGGCGCCGGCCTCCGGATGAGCGGTTCGCTCACCAAGCGTGGGGGCTAACCGCGCGTTGTCATTTTTCGGCAGTCATGGCACAGGCTTGCCATGACCAAGAGCCGTTTCCTGAATGGCGCCGAGGCGTCGCGCCAGTACGGCGTTTTGGCTGGAACCTATGCCGCCTCCCTGATGTGGGCCGACCCGCTGGCCGACGCCGCTGCAGAGGCGCTGCATGCGTTCCACGGCAGCTGGTGGCCGATGGTCGAGAAGGCGCTCGACGAGGGCGTCGACAAGGTGCCCGGTGCGCCCCCCGAGTTGGCGGCCCTGATCGCTTCGTTGCCGCCGGAGCCCACCGCCGAGCAGTGGGCCGGCATGGATGCCGGCAGTGCCGCGATCGCCCGCACCGGCGACAGTGCGGGGCTGGTGCTGCAATGCGTATCGCTGATGACCGACTACTGGTCGCCGCCGTCCACCAAGCCGCTGACTTTGACCAGCGCGGTGACGCAGGGCGCCGTCCATCCTCTGGCCCAGACGGGTGCATGGTGGCTCGAGCTGCACAAGCCCGGCGGCCTGCGCCGTGGCGCGGACGGCTTCCGCAAGACGCTGCAGGTCCGCCTCGTCCATGCGTTCGTCCGGCGTGTGGCGCGTGGCTCCGGCGCATGGGATCGCGCGGCATGGGGCGAGCCGATCAATCAGGGTGACCTGTTCTTCCAGGTCGTCGGCTTCACCAAGCTGATGATCGATAATCTCCAGCGCATGGGGTATCGGCTGAGCGCCGCCGAGAAGGAGGGCTACTTCGCTTTCTGGCGCCACGCCGCCGCGGTGCTCGGTCTGCACAAGACCTACGTTGCGATGATCACCGAGGACGACACCTACCGGTTCTGGCACCTCTGGATGTTGACCAACCCGCGGCCCGATGCCGAGACGCAGGCGCTGGCGCGGCAGACGCTCGAGACGCTGGCCGGTGCGGGCGGCTTCCGGCGCTCGTTCCTGCGCGCGATGGTCTACTGGCTGCTGCGCGGTGACGTCGGGCATGGCCTGAGCGTGCCATGGAGCCAGATCTACTATCCGATGCTGGTCCTCTACCCGCCGTTCGCCTGGCTGTCGCAAGCGCTCGGCGGGCGCAGCTTCAGGAAATTCGAGCGGGCGATAGCTTCGCTTTCGGCCGGCAATGCGCCGGAACGGCTGGAGGCGCTGGCCAGGTTCAAGCCAGCGCCCCCGTCTTCGACCTAAGAAGACCTGCCTACTTCTGAGGCCTTACTTCTTGGGGCCGACCGCGACGATCAGCACCTGGCTGTCGATCGCCGTCAGCTTGTCGCCCGGCTTGATGCGGGGAAGCTGGGCGCGGCCCTCGGCCGTGGCCACGCTGTAGGTCCTGACCTCGCCGCCCGCCGGATTGACGATCGACACCTTGCCGCCGGCGGCATCAACCGACGTCACGTACCAGTTGGCGACCGCCTGGTCGGCCATAACGCCCGCGGCGCCGCGGTTGCCGCCGGCCATCGCCGTGACGTTGAGCTCGCGGTCGCCCGGAGTCTTGGCATTCGGGCCGGAGACGACGAAGCTCAGCTTGTCCTCGAAGGCGATCGAGACGACGTCGCCCACCTTGCTGGTGGTCATGTTGACGCCCTGGCCGACATTGCTGGTGAGCGAGCGGCCGGCGGGCCCGGTGAAGGTGATCGTGCGCTTGGCGGTGTCGATCGCGGTGATGGTGACGTCGATCGAGTAGGTCGTGACCGTCGAGATGCCGACGATCGGCTGGTTCTGCGCGAAGGCGGGGACCACTGGCCCTGCGGCGGCGAGCGTTCCGGCGAGCGCGGCAGCGGCGAGAATGTTCCTGGTGATCATGGTCTCTCCTCCATTGTTGAAATCACGCTAACACGAGGGTAGCGCGATTTGCCATTGGGCCCGTGTTACGCCGGCATTGATTTTGCCCAATGTTCCGGTGACATGGACGCATGGTGACGGCCTATCTCGCGGCGGATGGTTTCGAGGCACAGCTCCGCGAGGAGCTCGCGCGCCGTGGCGCCACGATCCGCGAGGCACACGACCGTCTGCTCATCTCCGACGGCGCCGCCGTGCCGGCCGCCTGGGCCGCGAACATCTGGCACGACTGCGTCGAGCTGCCCGTCGCGTCGATCGGCACCGCAGCCAAATCGCTGCGGGACATCCAGCGCAACTGGGCGATGTACGCGCCGCTCCATCATCGCCGCGCCGCGCTGATCCAGGAGAAGCTGCCGCATGTCTCGGCGAAGCCCGTGGTGTTTCCCGCGACCGCGCCCACGGCACCGCTCGGCTCGTGGACGCTGCTGGCGCCCGACCGGCTGCTGGCGGCCGCAAGCTGCACGTCACCCTTCGCCAACGGCGAGGTCGAACTCGTGGAGGACAAGGTCGGCCCGCCGAGCCGTGCCTACCTGAAACTGTGGGAGGCGCTGGTGCGGCTCCGCCGCTGGCCGCAAGCGGGCGAACGCTGTCTCGACCTCGGCGCTTCACCCGGAGGCTGGACCTGGGTGCTGGCCAAGCTCGGTGCGAACGTCGTCGCCGTCGACAAGGCGCCGCTCGATCCGCGTGTCGCGGCAATGCCCTACGTAGCGTGGCGCGGCGAAAGTGCTTTCGCCCTCGACCCGGCGAGTGTCGGCCCGATCGACTGGCTGTTCTCCGACGTGATTTGCTATCCGGCGAGGCTGCTGCGGCTCGTCGAGCGCTGGCGTGCGACGGGGCAGGTCAGGAACTTCGTCTGCACCATCAAGTTCCAGGGCGAGACCGACCACGAGACGGCCGAAGCCTTCGCCGCGCTCCCGGGCGCGCAGGTCCTGCACCTCCACAACAACAAGCACGAACTCACGTTCGCTTTGCTGGCCGGGCCTGCCGACGCAGGAACGCCCTGACGTGGTCGCGAAAGCCGTCGATGAACTCGCGGGCGAGCACCGGCGTACGTTGCGTGGCTGCGTAGAGCGCTGAGTATTCGAATTCGATGCGCGGCTCGAAGGGCCGGACCACGATGCCGCGCGTGGCGTATTCCGACGCGGTGAAGGACTCGCACAGGCTGACGCCCGCGCCGGCCGCGACCAGCGAGCAGGCGATCTCCGACAGCGGCGTCTCGATGCGCATGATGCGGCTCACGCCGTGCTCGGCGAACATGCGGTCGAGGCGGAAGCGCGAGAGCGAAGACTGGCCCAGCGAGACGAAGCTCTCGCCCTCGAAATCCTTCGGCCGCAGCCTGGTCTTGCGTGCGAGCCGATGGCCTTCCGGCAGGATCGCCATGTACGGGACCGAAGGCATGAGCTCGACCTTGATGGCGGCATGCTCGAACGTGGCCTCGGCAAAGCCCAGGTCGCATTGGCCGTGGACGACGGCGGTCAGGACGGCATGCGACGCCATGCCGGACACGACGAGATCTAGTCTCGGACGTTCGGTGGCGAAGTGGCCGGCGAAGCGCGGCAGGAAGCCGTTGGCGAGCGCCGGCAGGCCGGCGACGCGCAGGGAGCCGGCGCGGCGCGTGCGCAGCTCCGTCGCCGTCTTGGCGATGTGCTCGAGCCCTACGAAGGTGCGCTCGACCTCGGCGTAGAGCGACAACGCCTCGCTGGTCGGGACCAGCCGCGTGCCGCGCCGCTCGAACAGGACCAGGCCGACTGAGTGCTGGAAGTCGCGGATCATGCGGCTGACGGCCGGCTGGCTGACGTTCAGCACGTTGGCCGCCGAGCCGACGCTGCCGGCGAGGATCAGGGCGCGGAAAGCCTCGATCTGGCGGGGGTTCAGGCCACGCATGAGCCCAATATAACATTCTGTTATGCAAGCGCGGGCAAAATCGAAATTGACGCCACGCTCCCTGCAGAAAGACATTGTCGTGACAGGGGATTTCACGACGGAGGGGATAATGGTCCGTTTGACGCGCTTGGGTGCCATCGCAGGCTTGGTGATGCTGGCGGGGGCGATGCCCGCGCTGGCCCAGCAGAAGACTCTCACGGTCGCCGCCTACGGCGGCATCTGGGACAGCCATCTCCGCAAGGAGGTCTTCCCTGAGTTCGAGAAGAAGCACGGCGTGAAGGTCGAGTACGTCGCCGGCAACTCGACGGACACGCTCGCCAAGCTGCAGGCCCAGAAGGGCAATCAGGTGATCGACGTTGCCATCATGGATGACGGCGTGATGTACCAGGCGATCCAGCTCGGCTTCTGCTCGCCGATCCAGGGTCTCGACAAGGCCGAGCTCTATCCGGCGGCGCTGTTCAAGGACGACAAGGCGGTCGCCGTCGGCCAGACCGGCACCGGCTTCATGATCAACACCAAGGTCTTCAAGGACAAGGGCTGGGCCACGCCCACCTCGTGGAACGATCTGCGGGACCCGAAGTTCAGGAAGCAGCTCGTCATCCCGCCGATCAACAACACCTACGGGCTCTACACGCTCATGATGTACGCCCGCATGAACGGCGGCGGCGAGAAGAACATCGAGCCGGGCTTCAAGGTGATGAAGGCCGACGTCAATCCCAACGTGCTGGTCTACGAGCCCTCGCCGGGCAAGATGACCGAGCTCTTCCAGTCCGGCCAGGCCAACATCGCGGTGTGGGGCACCGGCCGCGTCCAGGCCTTCGCCAACACCGGCTTCCCGGTCGACTTCATCTATCCGAAGGAAGGCGCGCCGATCCTGCTCGCCTCGGCCTGCGCCGTCGCCAAGACCTCGGCCAACCCGCTGGCGCACGAGATGATCAAGCTCCTGGTCTCGGCCCCGGTGCAGACCGGCATGGCGAAGGCGATGGGCAACGGCCCGGTCAACACCAAGGTCGACGTCAACATGCCTGAGCTCAAGATGGCGCCGGTCGGCGACCGCGCCAAGCTGATCCTCCAGCCCGACTGGGACGCGATCAACGCCCAGCGCGACGACTGGACGAAGCGCTGGAACCGCGAAGTCGAGCGCTAACGCTTGGCGTTCCTCGAGCTCGAAAACCTCAGCAAAGCCTTCGGCACGCACAACGCCGTCGACGGCCTGACGCTGGGAGTGGAGAAGGGGGAGTTCGTCTCCCTTCTCGGTCCCTCGGGATGCGGCAAGACCACGACCCTGCAGATGATCGCGGGCTTCGTCGAGCCGACCGCCGGCGCGATCCGCCTCGCCGGCAAGGACCTGCTGGCGATCAAGCCCGCCAAACGCGGCCTCGGCATCGTCTTCCAGAGCTACGCGCTCTTCCCGCACATGACCGTGACGGAGAATGTCGGCTTCGGCCTCGAGATGCAGGGCATCGCCGCCGCCGAGCGCACGACGCGGGTCGGCGAGACGCTGGAGCTGGTGGGCCTCGGCGCTTTCTCGGGCCGCTTCCCGCGCCAGCTCTCGGGCGGCCAGCAGCAGAGGGTGGCGCTCGCCCGCGCGCTCGTCATCCGGCCGCAGATCCTTCTGCTCGACGAGCCGCTCTCCAACCTCGACGCCAAGCTGCGCGAGGGCATGCAGATCGAGCTGCGCCAGATCCAGCGCACGGTCGGCACCACGACCATCCTGGTCACGCACGACCAGGCCGAGGCGATGGCGCTGTCCGACCGCATCGTCGTGATGAACCACGGCAAGGCCGAGCAGGTCGGGCCGCCGCACGAGGCCTATGAGAAGCCCGCGACCGCCTTCGTCGCGAACTTCCTCGGCAAGACCAACCTCGTGAACGGCGCGACAGTGCGGCCGGAGCGCATCTCGTTCGCCACGTCAGGGCTCGCCGGCACGGTGCGCACGCGCATCTTCCAGGGCAATCACTGGCTCTACCAGATCGACACTGCCTCGGGCCTCGTCACCGTGATCCGCCAGAACACCGGCGAGACCATGCCGGCCGAGGGCGCCACGGTGCATCTCGCGTGGGGCCAATGAGGGCCGCGCCCTATCTCATGAGCCTGCCGGCGCTGGTCCTGTTCGCCGGCGTCGTGGTCGTGCCGCTCGCCATGACGGTGCTGCTCTCCTTCCACGACTGGGGCCAGTACAAGGGCATCGAGCCGGTCTTCATCCTGAAGAACTGGCAGGAGGTGCTGGGCGACTCCTACTTCCACGAGATGTTCTGGCGGACCTTCCGCATCGCCTTCTTCGTGACCCTTATCGCTGCCGTGTTCGGCGCGCCCGAGGCCTACATCCTGAACAAGATGAAGAGCCCGTGGCGCGGCCTCTTCCTGCTGGTGATCCTGGGGCCGCTGCTGATCTCCGTCGTGGCCCGCACGCTCGGCTGGGCGCTGCTGTTCGGCGGCAACTCCGGACTCGTGAACAAGGCGCTGACCGGCCTCGGCCTGATCTCCGCGCCGCTGCCCTTCATGTTCACCGAGACCGGCGTGATCGTGGCGCTGGCACACGTGCTGATGCCCTACATGGTGCTGGCCGTGTGGGCCTCCCTGCAGCGGCTCGACCCGCAGGTCGAGAACGCCGCCGTGGCGCTGGGCGCCAGCCCCTTCACCGTGCTGCGCCGCATCGTGCTGCCGCAGGTCATGCCCGGCATCCTGTCGGGCGCCGTCATCGTCTTCGCGCTGGCCGCAAGCGCCTTCGCCACGCCCGCCATCATCGGCGGCCGCCGACTCAAGGTCGCCTCGACGCTCGCCTACGACGAATTCCTGAACACGCTCAACTGGCCCTTAGGCGCGGCGGTCGCCGTGCTGCTGCTGTTCTCGCTGGTCGCCATCGTGTGGGGCGCCAATCGCCTGGTCGAGCGGCGCTACGCGCAGGTCTTCGCATGAGCAGGAACGGCCCCGTCGCGCTCGCGTATCACACGCTGTTCGTCACCTTCATGCTGGCGCCGATCCTGGTCGTCTGCTGGGTCGCCTTCACGCCGGAGGGGTATCTCTCGTTCCCGACCGACCGCTGGTCGCTGCGCTGGTTCTACGCCATCGCGCAGTATCCCGAGTTCGTCTCCGCCTTCTGGCGCAGCATCTGGCTGGGCGCCATCTCCTCGGCGATCGCCGTCGCGGTCTCCGTGCCGGCAGCGCTCGCCATCGCGCGCTACCGCTTTCCCGGCCGCGAGGCGATGACGGCGCTCTTCATGTCACCGCTGATGATCCCGCACGTCGTGCTGGG
>SCVT01000698.1 GCA_004296815.1 Reyranella sp.
CGGGGTCTGCTGCGCAAAGGCCGGGAAGGTTAGGAGGGCTGTGGTGAGGAAAAGGCTAGGACGAAGGTAGCGATGCATCGGCGGTAGGCCCGCTTTTGGAGGGGACGTTTCGTATCGGTTGCAACGAGCGGCATGTCAATGTCCGCAAGGCGGCACCATCCTGCGGCGCAATCGCGCCGAAAGCATGGCGCAGCGGCATTTGAGTTGCACCGATCCGCCGATTAGGCCATCGTGAATCGCAAGACGACTCCGGAGAAGGGTCGCAAGTACTTGGGAGGCAAGGGTAATTTCGCCATGCCGGTGCGCGCGTCGTGCCGGCTGACGGAACCAGAATGAACATGGCAGAACGGTCTTCATCCCACGGCTCGCCGCTGCTCAGCGTGCGCGACGTCTCCGTCCGGTTCGGCGGCATCGTCGCCCTCGATGGTGTGACCTTCGATGTCTTCACCGGCCAGATCGCCGGCCTGATCGGCCCCAACGGTGCGGGCAAGACGACGCTCTTCAACTGCCTCAGCCGGCTCTACACGCCGAATGCGGGCGACGTGCTGTTCGAGGGCAAGTCGATCCTGGCACGGCCGCGCCACGACATCCCGCACATCGGCATCGGCCGCACGTTCCAGAACGTCGCGCTGTTCGACAACATGTCGGTCCTCGACAACGTCAAGGTCGGCTGCCACAGCGTCAGCTCCACCAGCTTCTTCGAGAACGCGCTGCGCCTGCCCAAGGTCAAGGGCGAGGAGGAGCGCATCACCAAGCGCTCGCTCGAACTGATCGAGTTCATGGACCTCGTGCCGTTCACGGAAGCGCGTGCCGGCGGCCTGCCGTTCCCGATCCGCAAGCGGGTCGAGCTGGCGCGCGCGCTCGCGTCCAGCCCCAAGCTGCTGCTGCTCGACGAGCCGGCGGCCGGTCTCAACCACGAGGAGATCGAGACCCTGAAGGGCCAGATCAAGCGCGTGCGCGACACCCAGCACGTCACGGTGCTGCTGGTCGAGCATCACATGAGCCTCGTGATGTCGGTGTCGGACAAGGTGGTGGCCATCGACTTCGGCAAGAAGATCGCCGACGGCACGCCGGCAGAAGTGCAGCGTGATCCGGAAGTGATCCGCGCCTACCTGGGGACCGCGTGATGGCTGCGCTGCTCGAAGTGAAGGGGCTCAAGGCCTTCTACGGACAGACCCAGTCGCTCTACGATGTCGGCTTCGAGCTTCCGGCCGGCGGCATCACGACCCTGCTCGGCGCCAACGGCGCGGGCAAGACGACGACGCTCCGCGCCATCTGCAACATGGTGCGCACCGACGGCACCATCCGGTTCGACGGCAAGGATATTCGCGGCAAGGCGACGGAGGAGATCGTCCGCCTGCGCATCGCCCACGTGCCCGAGGGCCGCGGCACCTTCACCACGCTCACGGTCGACGAGAACCTGCGCATCGCGGCCTACACGCGCCGGGACAGGCAGGCGGTCAAGAACGAGCTGGACCGGGTCTTCACCTACTTCCCGCGGCTGAAGGAGCGCATCGAGCAGCAGGCCGGCACGCTCTCGGGCGGCGAGCAGCAGATGCTCGCCATCGCCCGCGCGCTGATGCTCGGACCGCGCCTCATGCTGCTCGACGAGCCGTCGTTCGGCCTCGCGCCGCTGATCGTGCAGGAGATCTTCCGAATCCTGAAGCGCATCAACGAGGAGGAGAAGGTCAGCATCCTGCTCGTCGAGCAGAACGCCGCACTCGCCCTCGACCTCGCCACGCACGCCTACGTCCTCGAGACGGGCAAGGTCGTCATGTCAGGACCGTCGGACGTCGTGAAGAACGACGAAAACGTCCGCAAGTCCTACCTCGGCTACTGAGGCAGAAGTCATGGAACAGTTCCTTCAACAGGTTGCCTCGGGCCTCGCCAACGGCGCCATCTACGCCTGCGTCGCGCTGGCGCTGGTGATGATCTATGTGTCGACCGACCACATCAATTTCGCCCAGGGCGAGATGGCGATGTTCTCGACCTACATAAGCTGGCAGCTCATGACCTGGGGCATGAGCTTCTGGCTCGCCTTCATCTCTGCCGTGGTGCTGTCCTTCATCATGGGCGTGCTGATCGAACGGCTGATCCTGAGACCGCTGCACAACGCGCCGGTTCTATCCATCATCGTGGTGTTCATCGGCCTGCTGGCGATCTTCAACTCGATGGCCGGCGCGATCTGGAGCTACCTGATCAAGGAATTCCCCTCGCCGTTCCCCAAGTCGAGCTTCGGCATCGCGGGCGTCATCGGTCCGCACCAGCTCGGTGTCGTCGTGGTGACGCTGATCGTGCTGGGACTGCTCTTCGTCTTCTTCCGCTATACCCCGCTCGGCCTCGCCATGCGCGCGGCGGCGCAGAACCCGCAGATGGCCCGCCTGGTCGGCGTGCGCGTCGACTGGATGCTGGCGCTGGGCTGGGGGCTGGCCGCCTCGGTCGGCGCCGTCGCCGGCATCATGGTCGCCCACATCGTCTATCTCGATCCCAACATGATGGGCGGCATCCTGCTCTACGCCTTCGCCAGCGCCCTGGTCGGCGGCATCTCCAATCCCGCGGGCGCGGTGGCCGGCGGGTTCATCGTCGGCATCCTCGAGAACATGGTGGCCTATGCCGGCAACCAGATCGAGAAGGCGACCGGCATCTACATCATCGGCAACGGAGAGAAGCTCACGGTGGCGCTGATCATCGTGATCTTCGTGCTGACCGTGAAGCCGGCCGGCCTGTTCGGCCGCGTCGTCGTGAAGAGGGTCTGACATGGCCGCCTCGTCCAAGAAGTGGGTGCTGGCCATCATCGTCGCGGCCCTGGTCTTCCCGCTGCTGAAACCGATCTTCCCCGACTTCGTCTCGGACTACCGGCTCTTCCTCTTCAGCACGATGATCATCGCCGCCATCGCGGTGCTCGGGCTCAACCTGCTGACCGGCTACAACGGCCAGTTCTCGCTGGGCCACGGCGCGTTCTACGCGGTCGGCGCCTACACGGCGGCGGTCCTGATGGACAAGCTGAACGTGCCGTACTGGGCCACGATCCCGGCGGCGGCCATGGTCTGCTTCATCGTCGGCTACCTGTTCGGCCTGCCGGCGCTCAAGCTCGAGGGCCACTATCTCGCGCTCGCGACCTTCGCGCTCGCCCTCGCGGTGCCGCAGATCCTGAAATACAAGTGGCTGGAGCCGCTGACCGGCGGCGTGCAGGGCATCGTGCTGCTGAAGCCCGAGGTGCCCTTCGGCCTGCCGCTCAGCGAAGACCAGTGGCTCTACTATTTCTGCCTGATCACCATGATCATCCTGTTCTGGGCGGCGGCGAACATGCTGAACAGCCGCAGCGGACGCGCGATGATGGCGATCCGGGACCAGTACATGGCCGCCGACACGATGGGCATCGACACGTCCCTCTACAAGACGGTGACCTTCGGCATCAGCGCCGCCTATACCGGCATCGCGGGCGCACTCTCGGCGTCGGCCATCGCCTTCGTGGCGCCCGACAGCTTCAACATCTTCCTGTCGATCAAGTTCCTGATCGGCCTGGTGGTCGGCGGCATCGGCTCGCTGACCGGCTCGGTGATCGGCGGCATCTTCTACGTGCTGGTCGACAACTCGGCCCAGTCGCTGACCCAGTTCGTCAAGAACGACCTCGGCCTGCCGTTCGACCTCTCCGCCTATACGGTGTTCGGCGTCCTGCTGATCGCCATCATCTACCTGATGCCGATGGGCATCGCCGGCGGTCTCTACATCCTCTGGCGTCGGATCCGGTCGGCGCGCGGCTGATGCGCCGACCGTAGTGCGGAAGAGCCGCCCATGGGCGGCTTTTTTTTGGCCGGAATCCGGGGGAACATCCGGTCACTCATTCAACATGGGAGGACAAAAAGTGGTTACGAGTAGGCGTGGTTTTGTAGGTGGCGCGTCCGCGTTGGCGTTGCTTTCCGGTTCGACGGCTGCGTTCGCGCAGAAGAAGTATTCCGACGGTGCGACCGACACCGAGATCAAGCTGGGCCATACCGGCCCTTACAGCGGCCCGGCATCCTCGTACGGCCAGATCGGCAAGACGATCGAGGCGTACTGGAAGAGCGTCAACGATGCCGGCGGCATCAACGGCCGCAAGATCAAGTT
>SCVT01000699.1 GCA_004296815.1 Reyranella sp.
CCTCGCGGTCGGCGGTCTCGACGCTGTCGAGGGCATGAAGCGGTACGTTCATCGAAGATCCTCCGCGAGCCGGATCCCGCCGAACATCCAGCGCGCGTCGGGCGGGAAGAAGTTGCGATAGGTTGGGCGCACATGGCCTTCGGGCGTCGCAGTACATCCGCCGCGCAACACCATCTGGTTGGCCATGAACTTGCCGTTGTACTCGCCGATCGCGCCTTCGGGCTCGCGATAGCCCGGATAGGCGACGTAGGGACTCGCGGTCCATTCCCAGACCTCGCCCGTCCCATCGAGGGCCGCCGACGCGATCTCCCACTCGGCCTCACGCGGCAGACGCTTGCCGGCCCACTTGGCGAAGGCCGCGGCCTCGAACGCGCTCACATGACAGACCGGCCGCGCGGGATCGACCGGCTCAAAGCCGGACAGCGTGAACGCCATCCACGCGCCGTCGCGCTTCTCCCAGTAGAGTGGCGCTTCCCAACCGCGCTGGTTGACGCAGTCCCAGCCCGCCGACAGCCAGAACTCGGGCCGTCGGTAGCCGCCGTCCTCGATGAAGGCGAGATACTCGCCGCTGCTTACCGGACGCAGTGCGATCGCGAACGCATCGAGCCACGAACGATGGCGCGGCCCCTCGTTGTCGAAGGCGAATCCCTGCCCGTCGTGGCCAGTCTCGACCAGCCCGCCTTCGAACTCGCGCCATCCGAGCGGGATTGCAGCGCCGGTCGTGCCTCGCGCCGGCCGGTAGGCAGGATGCAGCGGGTTCATCGACAGGGCGTGCTTGATGTCCATCAGGATCAGCTCCTGATGCTGCTGCTCGTGATGCAGGCCGAGCTCGACCACCTCGTGATCGACATGCGACGTCATAGCCTCGTCGACGTGGCGACGGTAAGCGAGGATCTCCTCGACGCCTGGCCGCGTGATCAGGCCGCGCTGCGGTCGCGGATGCCGCGGACCGACCGCTTCATAGTAGGAGTTGAAGAGATATTCGTAGGCCGGATCGAAGACGCGATAGTCCTTCGCGTGCGGGCGCAACACGAAGGTCTCGAAGAACCAGGTCGTGTGCGCGAGATGCCACTTGGTGGGGCTCGCATCCGGCATGGACTGGATCGTCTGATCCTCGGCCGACAACGGCGCGGCGAGCCCTTCGGTCTGCGCGCGGATGGTACGGAAACGATCGAGGCCGTGCGCCTGCACGGAACGCGTTATCAGCTTGGGCACGGTTCCTCCCCTCGCCTAACGTGGGGTCACATGCGCCGGTTGCAAGAGAGTGGCGGCACGTTCACCTTCGGAAGCGTCCGCTCGTAGCCCTGAGGGAAGCAAGTGCCGATTTGCGAGATCGATCCGTGGCGCACACAATATTTCGAGAGGGTCGATTGCCCTGCGAACGTCTTCATACCCACTGAGGACAGCGATGCTTGGACGTGGAATCCAAAGCATCGGTGGGCCTACGACAAGCTGCAGGTCGCGACGTTGCAAGCACTGCTAGCAGCGCCACATGGTGTGTCCCCCGAAAAATATCCCGTGTTCTCCAAGCCGATCTACAACCTGAAGGGCATGGGTGTCGGCAGCGGCGTGCTGCGCTCCAAGGACGACTACGAGGCGGCCTATCATCCTGGCCACATGTGGGTCGAACTGCTCGAGGGCGAGCATCTCAGCAGCGATGTCGCACTGGTCGACGGCGTGCCGCAATGGTGGCGGCATGCCGTCGGCATCGCCTCGGGCGACGGCACGTTCGACTATTGGGAAGTGCGCTCGGAGGCGGCGCCTACCGTCGAGTCGTGGGCTGGTGATTGGTGCCGCCGCCATCTCGCCGGCTACACCGGCATGATCAATCTGGAGACGATCGGCGGCCGCATCATCGAGGTGCACCTGCGCTTCGCCGACCAGTGGCCCGATCTCTACGGCGGCGATCCGTGGGTCGAAGCCCTGATCTGGCTCTACGCGAGAGGCGAATGGCACTTAGACGACTCAAGCCGCCGAACGGGCTACAGCGTGGTGCTCTTCATGCCGCATGGGCGGCGCTATCGTCATCCGCCGATATCGGCCGTCGAGCAGGCCAGGAAGATCCCGGGCGTCTCGAGCGTGCAGATCACGTTTCACGAGCAGATCGATCCCGACCGTCATGCGATGCCACCCGGCGGATTCCGGGTGGCGATCGTCAATTGCTGGGACCGCGAGGCCGGGAGCGAAGCGCGTGAGCTGCTCCGCCGGCAGTTCGCGAGCCAGACCTAGAGGTTGCGGCGAACGAAGCCCGCGAACAGGCTGACCACGAACAGGACCAGCGCGATCACGAACAGGATCTGCGCCATGCCAGTCGCCGTCGACGCGATGCCGCCGAAGCCGAAGATGCCGGCCAGCAGCGCGATCACCAGAAACATCAGTGCCCAGTACAACATTGTTCGCTCCTCGTGCGTGATGCCTTTTGTGGGCGGGTAACGTCACGCAAGACGCAAGGGTTCCGGCCAGCAACCACCCTCATCGGACGGCGTTGACTCAGCCGAAGCACCCCACTGGAGGGAACCATGCAACGCGAACTCACGCCCACCGAGGCGCGCAGCGGCTGGATCACCGGACGCATGTTCCTGGTCCTCGTTGTGTCGTCGATCGGCGCCGTCGGCGCCCTGGCACTCGCCTGGTACCTGCTCAGTCCCCAGGCCTAGGAGCGCCTGCTGTCGTCGAATTCCGGATGGCGCCGGACGAACGCCACCACGAAGCTGCACGACGGCACGATCTTCAATCCCTGGCGCCGCGTGTCCTCAAGGGCCGCACGGACGACCTTGGCGCCGATGCCCTTGCCTTCGTCCTCGGGCGGCACTTCGGTGTGCACAAAAATGCGCGAGTCGCCTTGCTGGCGGTAGACCGCGACAGCGATTCCGTGGTCGGTCGGCAATTCGTACTGATGCCGGTCGGCATTGTGCGTCACGTCCGGCATGAACACCTCGTCAGACAGGCCGGCGTGCCTGGAATTCCCGCTGCACGCATTGATCGAAGCCCGCGCTGGCGGGAACGATGCCATAGGACCGGCAGGCCGCCTGCGAGTCGGCCATGATCTGCGCGTCGGGATAGCCCACGATCACCCGACCCTGCTGACGCGCCGCGAGCTCGCGCGACTGGCACTGCGCGTAGGCGGTCGTGCCCGGCCTGAAGCCGTAGGCCGTGCAGGGATCGCTCGCAGCGACCACGACGCGGGTTTCGCTCGCGCAGGCGCCTAACGCAGCGGCGGTCGCGGCAATCAAGATCAGGCGAACCAGCATCGGGATGTCTCCACGGGGTGCGCACTGCGCCCCGTCGGACAACGCGATCCGGCATTGCCGGTTCCTGCCGCACTCGTCGCCCTAGCGGTCGACTTCCCAGAACATCGGGTAGGACGACTGGATCAGGCCCTTGAGGTCGGCGCGATAGCCGGCGGGAATCGTGAACTGCCCCCACATCAGCGACGGCACCAGCTCGTAGGAGATGATCTGGATCTCGGCGGCGATCTTCTTGCGTTCCTCGACGGTAGCGGCACGTGTGAAGGCCTTGAGCAGGTCGGGCACGCGGTTGTCGCATGACCAGCCGGGGAACTCGTTGCAGGTCGCCGCGACGTAGAAGTGTGTCAGCGGCGAGTACATGTCCGTCCCGTTCGAGTAGACCGGGAACATCGACCAGCCTTCCTTCTTGCCGCGGCGCGCCAGCACGGTCGGCCAGTCGCGCGGCTGCTGCTCCACGGTGAAGCCGACATCGCGCATGTTCTGCACCAGCACCCGCGACGCGGTCTGGCTGATCGAGCCCGCGACCTCCAGCACGATCACTGGCTCGCCCTTGTAGCCGGACTCCTTCAGCGCGGCGCGCGCCGCCGCAAGGTCGACCTTGGCGGCCGACGAGCCGGCGTCCGTCGAATACGGCGTACCGCACATCCAGAAGGAGGAGCAGTTCTTGGTCTGGTACTTGTCGGGCACGCCGATCGCCGTGAGCGTCGCGCTCTGGTCGACCAGCTTCCACATGACCTGGCGCACCTTCGGATTGTCGAACGGCGGCGCGGCGTGGTTCAGGCGGAAGTTGCCCTGGAACTGGTGGATGCCGCCCAGGCCCAGCAGCTTCACCGCCTTTTCCTTCTCGAGCACCGGCAGGATGTCGAACGGCAGGTACTGCATGTAATCGATCTCGCCGGCCAGCAGCGCGTTGGCGCCGGTCGACTGGTCCGGCATCACGCGCAGCGTCAGCTGGTCGATCTTCACGTTCTTGCCGCCGCTCAGGAAGTCCGGCGCTTCCTTGCGTGCGACGTAGGCCGGGTTGCGTTCGAGCAGCATCGTGTTGCCCGGCCGCCACTGATCCTTGACGAAGCGGAACGGCCCCGAGCCGATCGGCTCGGGAATGCGCTGGTCGGCCGGCGTCGCGGCGATGCGCGCCGGCATCATCACCGGCAGCGGCGCGTTCGGCTTGCCGAGCACATCGAGGAGCAGCGGGAACGGCTGCTTCAGGACGATCTTGATGGTCTTCGGATTGGCCGCTTCCAGCGTCTCGGTGTCGGCCATCAGCATCTTGCCGAGCGGGTCACGCACCGACCAGCGCTTCAGCGAGGCGATGCAATCCTCGGCGGTGACCGGGTTGCCGTCGTGCCACTTCAGCCCATCGCGCAGCGTGAAGGTCCAGGTGAGCTTGTCCGGGCTGGAGTCGAAGCTCTCCACCATCTGCGGCTTGATCTCGCCCTTCTCGTTCATGGCGAAGAGCATGTCGAAGACATGGAAGCCGAACGTGCGGGTGATGGCTGCCGTGGTGAAATGCGGATCGAGGATGGTGACCTCGGATTCCAGCACCACCGTCAATCCCTTCGCGGCGCGCGCCTCGCGCGGCCTGATGAGCGACGCTCCTGCAAGTGCTGCACTGCCTGCGATCGCGGTGCGCCGTCCGATACCGATGCTACGCATGACTACCCCCAACTTCTCCCCGGTGAGGCAGCGTAGCGGCCTTTGCAGGCAAACGAAACGGGCCGGCCCTCCCGTGAAAGGGAAGACCGGCCCGCATTCATCGCAGACCGGAACGCGCCGGTCCTATGTCAGTGTCTCAGATCGGCGCCAACAAGCGACAGATCACACGGTCAACGAACGTCGTGACCGGCGGGCCGTAGACCGGGAAGCCCCAGCGCTCGCCGGGCCCTGCCGGCGACAGGATCACTTGCGTCTCCTGCACGGGGCGGCCGGCGTTCGTGAACGTACAGGCGACCACGGGGTCGATCACGTTGGCGCTGTTGTTCGTCAAGTAGACCACCGACAGCCAACTCTGCTGCGGAACGGCCTGGAGCCACGGGCTGTCGATCTGGGCGGTGGGCACCGTGGGGCCCGCCGTGATGGGCACCGTGCCCATCAGGTTGCCGCGAGGCCGCTGGACGACGACCCGGTTGGGGACGATCTGGGCGTTAGGATCGAACGCCTTGTCGGCCGGCGTCTGCGGCATCGCTGCCTGCTGCGTCGGTGTCTGGTTGTCCTTGCTCACGTTCTCCGGCGTCCACACCTTGCCGGTGCGCTCGTCGCGGAACTGGGTGACGCCGTTCGCCGATACCCCGGCGGACACGCCGCTCGGGGTCTGCGCGAAGGCCGGCGCCGCCGAAGCGACGACGATCGCTCCGGCGAGGACAGTCAGGCTGAAGGTGTGGTTCATGGATTTCTCCTACATGTCCTTGATGCGGCGCTGCTCCCAGGTCCCGACCTGGGCCTCGGCCTCTTCCTTGGTGATGCCGTAGCGGGTCTGAATCTTGCCCACGAGCTGGTCGCGGCGCCCCTCGATCTCGAGCAGGTCATCGTCGGTGAGCTTGCCCCACTGCTCCTTCACGGCGCCCTTGGTCTGGCCCCAGGAGCCCTTGAACTTCTCCCAGATGGTCTTGGCGTCGCTCTGGGTGGTGGTCTGACCGGTCGTCGACTGGGCGTTGACGGCGATCGGAAGCGCCGCAACGGCGAGACCCGCGCAGACCGCGAGCGTGGTAAGTGAACGCATGAATCCCTCCAGGGTTTGGGACCTGACAACGATCTGGAACAAGGGTGGTTGCCGGTGCGACGGCGACGAAAATGCCGCCGTTCAGGGCCACAGCGACTTCAGGAAGAAGGCCACCGGGATCACGATGATCATGGCGACGTAGAGGTCCATGAGTTCGCCGGCCAACGGACCATGGTCCGTCCGGTCGACCGCCATCTTGGACGCCTCAGGCACCTGCTTGGACTTCATGTTCCCCTCCGCACGCAACGCCCCTCGCTCGACAGAAGAACGTCACGAAAACGCCCGGGGTTGCATGCCTCCCGCAGGAAACGGCGAGATCAGGCCGGCTTGCGACCGGCGTGATCCAGAGCCTGCTGAAGGTCGACGGTGGAGTACGGTTTGGACATGAACTGCATGCCTTCCAGTTGGGCACCCGACCTGCCGTATCCGCTGGCGATGACGACGGGCAACGTCGGGTACTTCTGACGGACCTGGGCGGCCAGCTCCTCGCCGGTGATGCCCGGCAGGCCGAGGTCAGTAAGCAGAAGGTCGTAGTTGCTTCCCTCGGCCAGGAGTTCGAGCGCCTGCTCGCCGCTGCCGACCGCTGAGACGTAGCAGCCGAGCCGTTCGAGCATGTCGGTCGTCGACATCCGCAACACGACCTCGTCCTCGACGAAGAGGACACGCCTCGCACGGTCCTCCGCGGCGGGCGGATTTTCGGCGGTGGGGCGGACCACCGGAGCAGGCTGCGCCGGCCGTGGACGCCGAGCCGCGAGCACGGTCCGCACCCGTGCGGCCAAGGCTTCGCTGCTGTAGGGCTTGGGGATCATCGGATAGCCCGAGCGGCTGTAGTCCGGGATCAGTCCGCGCGCAAAGCCGGACGTCAGCAGCACGGCGATGCCCGGCTGCAGCTTCTGCGCGAGTTCCGCGAGCTCGACCGCGGTCATCGCCCCCGGCATCACGATATCGGTGAACAGCAGGTCAAACGCCGCATCCTTCTGCAGCATCGCGGCTGCAACGTCGGGATTCTCGGCCGTCTCGATGCGGTAGCCCCAGCCGGCCAGCATGTCGGCGACGGCCTTGCGGACGTCGTCGTTGTCCTCGACCACGAGAATGCGCTCGCTGCCGTTCGCGGCCACGGAGCCGTCCTGCTCGGCATCGACCACCGGATCGTCGGTACGCGGCAGGTAGAGCTTCACGCTGGTCCCCTGCCCGATCGCACTGTCGATCCTGATATGGCCGTTCGACTGTCGCACGAAACCATAGACCATGCTGAGGCCCAGTCCGGTGCCCTTGCCGTCGGCCTTCGTGGTGAAGAAGGGATCGAAGGCCTGCGCCACCACCTCCGGCGGCATGCCGGTTCCGGTGTCGCTGACATCGACGAGAACGTACGGCCCCGGAGCGACGTCGGGATGGAGCGCCGCATAGCGCCGGTCGAGCGTTGCGTTGGAGACGTCGACCCGCACCGTGCCGCCGTCCGGCATGGCATCACGAGCGTTGATCGCGAGGTTGAGGATCGCATTCTCGAGCTGGCCGGGATCGATCCTCGCATTCCACGGCTCGTCAGCCGTCTTGAGTTCGACCGCAATACGCTCGCCTAACGAATGCTGCAGCAGGTCGGCCAAGTCACCGACGAGTCTCGCCACATTGGTCGGCTGAGGCGCCAGCGGCTGGCGCCGGGCGAAGGCGAGGAGCTGCTGCGTGAGCCGGGCGCCACGATCGGCGGCAGCCGTCGCGCTCTGGACCCGCGCCAGCACGGCTGTATCGCCGCCGATCTCGCTCTTCATGAGATCGAGGTTGGCGCGGATCACCTGGAGGATGTTGTTGAAGTCGTGCGCCATGCCTCCGGTGAGCTGGCCGGTCGCCTCCATCTTCTGGCCCTGCCGCAGTGCCGCCTCGTCCCGGAGCTTCTCGGTGATGTCGACGCAACGCACGACCGCCCCGCCACCCGACATCTCGCCGCGATAGACCTCGTAGTCGCGACCATCATGCGACACCCGGACGATCGACGGCCCTGAGGTCGTCGCACCGAAATCGAGCGGCAGCAGCAGCGCCCGCGTGGCCGGCGACCGTTCGGACAGGAGGTGATTGCGCGTGGGCGGTGCCTGCCTGGTCGCATCCCACTGCGCGAGCCTCGCGAAGGCCTCGTTCCACGCCACCACGACGCCCTCGCCGTCGACCACGAAGATCGGATCCTGCAGGCTCTCGAGGGTCGTCTGCAGCAACCGCGATCGCGCCGCGAGATCGAGCTGGGTCTGCTCCAGGCGACCAGCGCCGCGAACGACGATATAGATGCCGGCGATCAGGCACAGGAAGGCACCCGCCATGACCAGGAGGCCGGCGATGTCCGCCTGCTCCTGCTCCGAGCGGAGCGCGGCGAGCCGGCGGGCGAGCAGCAGCCGTTGGCCTTCAATGAAGGAATCTCCCAGCAGGCGGACCTGCCCCATCATCGCGCGGCCCGCCCCGGTGCGATCGAGCGCGAGTGCGGCGTTCCGGCCGTAGAGCTGATAGGCGCCGACCGTTGCGTTGAGTTGCTCGAGCTTGCCTGTCGCGACCCCGCGGAACTCCCGGAACTGTCGTGTCATGTCGGGATCGCCCGTCACGGCGGCTTCGAGCTGACGCAGGCCGGTGTCGATGCGCAGCCGGGCCCGCTCATAGGGGTCCAGGCTCGTCGCATCGCCGGTAAGCAGGTATCCGCGCAGGCCGATCTCGGCATCCTGCAGCGCGATGACGGTCTCACGCATGATGGCCATGGTCTCGTAGTTGGCCACGACCAGACGCTGCTGGAGTGCCGCCGACTTCGAGTGGGTGAAAGCCAGCATGACTCCGGTCGCGATCAGCACGGCGATCGTGAGGCCGGCGATTATTCCGGTCGAGCGGGCCGAGCGGAGCGCGCTAGGCATTGCCGGGCTCATCGGGAGCCGGAGTGGGGAAGACGACGGAAACGCGTCCGCCGCCATCGCTCTTCTGCTCGACCCGCGCCTCGCCGCCGAGCTGCATCGCCAATCCCCGGATCAGCGTCAGGGCGAAACTGCCCCGACTGTCCGATCCCAAAGCCTCGGCGGAGCGCCCCTTGCCGTTGTCCTCGATCACGAGTTCGACGTCGCCTCCGCGCTCGACGGCCTCGATGCGGATCTCGGGCGTCGGCGTGTTGGCGAAGTCGTGGCCGAGCGCAATGCTGACGGCTTCCGTCACGATCAGGCCGATCGGAATCGCGGTATCGGGTCCGACGGCCATGATCGGCGCCCGGATGTGGAAACGCGGCGCGATCCTGCCGGCGGCCGTCCGCCCGACCGAGACCTGCCGCACGAGGTCGCTAATGAACTGCTGGAAGTCGACCAAAGACCAGCTCGAACG
>SCVT01000083.1 GCA_004296815.1 Reyranella sp.
TGGCGGATCGGCTTGTTGTCGCCGTCCGCGGACTTCTTCGCAGGTGCCTTGGTTTTCGCCATGACCAAGGCCTACCACAGCTCCGCTGTCCGCGGGGAGATGGGCCTGTGATAGGATCGGGGATGGCCATCCTGCTGTCCGAGAATTTCCGCGCCCTGTTCTACGCGCCGTTCTATGCCTCCTACGCCACGGGCGCGTTCGCACGCGCCGGCGTCGAGGTCGAGTTCCGGACCTCGACCGACCCGCTGGCGGCGGCCGCCGCCCTGCGCGCCGGCGAGGTCGACGTAATGTGGGGCGGGCCGCTTCGCGTGATGATCTCGCGCGACAAGGACCCGGCCCACGACTTCGTCTGCTTCTGCGATGTCGTGGCGCGCGATCCGTTCTTCGTGGTCGGCGCCCGGCCGCGGCCGGATTTCAAGTTTGCCGATCTGCTATCGGTGAAGCTCGCGACGGTTTCCGAGGTGCCGACGCCCTGGGTCTGCCTGCAGGACGATCTGCGGCGCGCCGGCCTCGATCCCGGGAAGGTCGATCGCGTCACCGACAAGAGCATGGCCGAGAACGAGCAGGCGTTGCGCGAGGGCAAGGTCGCCGCGATCCAGGTCTTCCAGCCCTATGCCGAGAACCTGGTCTCCACCGGCACCGGCCATGTCTGGTACGCCGCCGCCAATCGTGGCCTCACCGCCTACACCACGCTGGTCACGCGCCGGCCGACGCTGGAACGCCGCGCCGAGGAGCTCTCGCGCATGATCCGCGCCGTCGATGCGACACTCAAATGGTTTGCGGTCACGCCCGCGCTCGAGATCGTGGGCGTGCTGCGGCCGTTCTTCCCCGACGTCGAGCCGTCGCTGTTCGCCGCCTGCATCGAGCGCTACCGCGCGCTGAAGCTCTGGGGCAGCGATCCGGTGATCCGCCGCGAGGGCTATGACCGCCTGCACGCGGCGATGCGCTCGGCCGGCACGATCTCGCGCGACATCGCCTTCGGCGACGTCGTCGACACCGCGCTCGCCGAGCGGGCTATTCGGGCTTGATGCCCTTGTCCCGGATGATCTTGCCCCAGCGCTGCGACTCCGCCTTCACGTAGGCGGTGAACTCGGCCGGCGTGTTGCCGCCGGGTTCGGCGCCGAGTGCGGCCATCTGCTCCTTCACCTCGGGGCTGCGCAGGATCTTCGCGACCTCGGGGTAGAGCTTGGCGATCACCGCGGGCGGGGTGTCCTTCACCATGAAGAGGCCGTTCCAGCCCTGCACCTCGTAGCCCGGCACGCCGGCTTCGGCGATCGTCGGCAGCTCGGGCGCCAGCGCGGCGCGCGTGGCGCCGGTGACGGCGAGCGCCTTCAGCTTGCCCTGCTTAACCAACGGCAGCGTGCCCGGCATGTTCTCGATCATGAAGGTGAGCTGGCCCGCCACCAGGTCGGCGAGCGCCGGGGCGCCGCCACGGTAGGGGACGTGCGTCACGTCGATGCCGGCCATCGCCTTGAAGAGTTCGGTCGCGAGGAACGGCGTGCTGCCGACACCGCCCGAACCGTAGTTGAGCTGGCCGGGCTTCGACTTGGCGAGCGCGATCAGCTCGGCGACCGAGTTGGCCGGCACCGAAGGATGCACGACCAGCATCAGCGGTGCGGTGTTGACCAAAGTGATCGGCAGGAAGTCGGTCATCGGGTCGTAGGGCATCTTGGCCAGCAGGAACGGGTTCACCACCAGCCCGACATTGCCGATCAGCATCGTGTAGCCGTCGGCCGGCGCTTTCGCGACGACGTCGGCACCGACCGTGCCACCGGCGCCCGGGCGGTTGTCGATGATGATCTGCTGCCCCAGCGCGGGGCCGAGATGCTGCGCCAGCAGCCGGCCCATGATGTCGAGCACGCCGGCGCCCGCGGGGAACGGCACGACGATGCGGATCGTCCGGTCAGGCCAGGTCTGCGCGGCGGCGGGCCGCACGAAAGGTGTCGCCAACGGGGCCGCGAGCGAGAGGGCGAGCAGTCGGCGCTTGGACAGGGACAGCATGGGGAACCTCCGCAACCTCGAACACGGGCATCGAACACGGCCTGCCTCGCATTCGCAAGGAAGGTCAGTGAGACCGCGACGTTCCGTGCCTTGCACGCGCCGGGCCAGCGCCCTATCTACGCCCCGTCATCGGGGAGTAGCCGGCCTCATTCGAGAGGTGGATGCGTCAACAGACTTGGCTCCGAAAGGAGCTATGGCGCTTCCGGCAGAAATGCTTGGCGAGACCTTTGGCTTTCCAGTGCCTTCACCCGCGGGATCGGGCGGCGCCGGAAGCCATAGGTTCGTGCCTGGTCCCGCGTGAAGACGCCCCCTCGTGGAAGCCTTCCTCGTCTCGACCGGCCTCGTGGCCATCGCGGAGATCGGTGACAAGACCCAGCTGCTGGCGATGATCCTCGCCGCGCGCTACCGCCGGCCTCTTCCCATCATCCTCGGCATCCTGGCCGCGACGCTCGCCAACCATGCGCTGGCCGCGTGGGCCGGTGCGCTGGTCGCGGGCTGGCTTGGCCCGGAGGCGATGCGCTGGATCCTCGGCGGCCTGTTCATCGCCATGGCGGCCTGGTGTCTCATCCCCGACAAGCAGGACGATGCGCCCTCGGCCGCGAGCGGCGCGGGCGCCTTCATCGCCACCACCATCGCCTTCTTCCTGGTCGAGATTGGCGACAAGACGCAGATCGCCACGGTCGGCCTCGCCGCGCGCTTCGACGCGCTCGGCGCCGTCATCGCCGGCACGACCTTGGGCATGATGATCGCCAACGTGCCCGCCGTGCTGTTCGGCGAGGTGCTGGCGCGCAAGGTGCCGCTCAAGCTGGTGCGTGGCCTGGCGGCCGCATCGTTCGTGGTGCTGGGCGTGCTGGTCCTGCTGGGCGCCGACGGCGGCCTGCTGGGCTGACCTCAGGCGAAGCCCAGCCGTCGCCGCGTCTCTGCCGCGGCACCATCGGTCAGCATCGCAACGAGTGTCGCCGCCTCGTCAAGATCGGAAGAGC
>SCVT01000700.1 GCA_004296815.1 Reyranella sp.
CGGCCGCGACGTGGCGTGCGCCGTCATCATCGAGCCGATGCCGGAGAACTGGAAGGCGACTCCCGCCTTCTGGCAGATCGCGTTCAGCCGCTCGCGGATCCTGTCGCCGCGCTCGTTCAGAGTCTTTGCGGCTTCCGGCGTGTAGACCTCGCCGTAGCCCGCGACGCCCGCCGCCATGGTGAGGGCATTGTTGTTGAAGGTGCCGGCGTGCGGCAGCGCGTCCGGCTTGGTCGGGTCGAACAGCTCCATGATCTCGCGCTTGCCGCCGAAGGCGCCGAACGACATGCCGCCGCCGATATACTTGCCGAGCGTCGTCATGTCGGGGATCACGCCGTGCTTGGCCTGCAGGCCGCCCGGCGAGAGGCGCGAGGTCATGACCTCGTCGAAGATCATGGTGATGCCGCGGGCCTTGGTCTCCTCGCGCACCGCCTTGAGGAAGTCGACATCGCCCGGCAGGCAGCCGTGGCTGCCCTGCATCGGCTCGAGCAGGACGGCGAACAGCTCCTCGCCGTGCTTGGCGAGCAGCGCCTTGGTGCCCTCGATGTCGTTGTACGGCGCCACCACGTATTCGTAGGGCATGTTCACCGGGCTGCCGCCGCTCACGAAGTAGAGCACGCCGCCGTGGTAGCCGCCGTGGAACACCATGACCTTGGTGGCCTTGGTGCGGCCCTTGCGCTGCGCGAAGACGCGCGCGCCGGCCAGCGCCATGACGTTGCCCTCGGTGCCGGAGTTGGTGAAGCGTACCAGGTCGATCGACGGCATGCGGTCCGCGATCATCTTGGCGAGCTTGCCCTCGTTCTCGTTGCGGCCGCCGAAGTTCCAGCCGTGGTTCAGCGCCTTGTCGATGGCGGCGCGGATCACCGGATGGGAGTGGCCGTAGATGCCGGCGGTGTATTCGCCCAGCACGTCGATGTACTCGTGGCCGTCGGCGTCCCACAGGCGGCAGCCTTCGCCGCGCACGACGGTCAGCGGAAACGGCGAATTGTGCAGCGTGGTGCGGGTGTTGCCGCCGGGCATCGCCACGCAGGCTTCCTGGTGGCGGCCGAAGCTCTTCGGATTGCGGTCGACATAAGCCTGCTTCGCCTCGGCGAGCGCGGATTGCAGATCCGAATTGACCAACGCCTGATCGGGCACGTCACTCTCCCTCACGTGAGGGCAAGAGTATCACACGACGTTCAGCTCCCGGATAGGCCGCCCCGCCGATATGCGTTCATAACCGAAAGGACTGAGGTCGAGCGTTCGATAGCTGCCATGCACGATCAGCTCGGCGACCGCGCGGCCGACCGCCGGCGACTGCTGGATGCCGTGGCCCGAGAAGCCGGTGGCGAAGATCAGGTTCTCGCGCTCGGGATGGCGGCCGACGATGCCGTTCTGGTCGAATGTGTTGTACTCGTAGTGACCCGCCCACGAGTTCACCACCTTGGCCGCCTCGAACGCCGGCACGCGCCCCGCGATCGCGGGCCACACCATCTCGTCCCACTCCTCGTGCTGCACCTCGAGCGGCGCACCGGCCGGGTCGTTGCCCTCCACGGGCGTCGTGCCGCCGATGTAGAAGCGGCCCTCGGGGCGGAACCAGGTGCCCGACGGATCGATGGTGAGCGGCGTCAGGCCCGGCGCCTCGCGGACATCGAAGACGAACACGGACCGCCGACGCGGCTCGACCGGCAGCGCGATCCCCGACCGCGCCGCCACCGCACCCGACCACGGCCCCGCGGCCAGCACCACCGCGCGCGCCTCGAGCCGACCGCCCTGCTTCAGCGTGACGCCGCCGGAGTCGAACGACACGACCTCGTCTGCGACATACGCAACGCCCAGCTCGCGCGCCTTGCGGCGGAAGGCCTG
>SCVT01000701.1 GCA_004296815.1 Reyranella sp.
TCGCGCACGATCTTGCGGCGGAGACTCACGCGGCTGATCGGGAACGGCGCGGAGAGGCCGAGGTCGGGATCCTCCGCCTGCTGCGTGAAACGGTGATGCTGCAGGTGATAGGGCCGGTAGAGCGCGAGGCTGGTGAAGACCGGCGAGGCGCAGAGCCAGGTGCCCACCCAGTCGTTCAGCCGCTTGTCGGCGAACAGCAGCCCGTGCGCCGCGTCATGCATCAGGATGGCGAGGCCGAGCTGGCGGCCGCCGATCACCATGACCGCCAGGAGAAAGGTGAACGGGTTCGGCCACCATACGAACAGCGCCATCGCGCCCGCGATCAGCGCCCATGCGTGCAGCACCAGCAGCGCCCCCGCGACGTTCGACTTGGTGCCGAGCACGCGCGTCTGCTCGAGGCTGAGATAGGTGCCGATCCGGCTCATGGCCGTCGAGGCTGGGCGCGGCACGCACGACTGTCAACGCCGCGGCCGACCGGGTATCTTCGGTCCATGCAACGCAAGACCATCCGGACCGACGTGCTGGAGATCGCCTACGAGGAGCACGGGCCCCAGGACGGGCCGCCCGTCATCCTGCTGCACGGCTTTCCCTACGACGTGCGCGCCTACGACGAGGTGGCGCCGGCGCTGGCGGCCGACGGCAACCGCGTGCTGGTGCCGTGGCTGCGCGGCTACGGACCGACGCGGTTCCTCGGCCCCGACACGCTGCGCTCGGGCGAGCAGGCGGCGCTCGGCAACGACCTCCTGAAGATGATGGATGCGCTCGGCATCAAGCGTGCCGCCCTTGCGGGCTACGACTGGGGCGGGCGTGCCGCCTGCATCGTGGCGGCCCTCTGGCCCGAGCGGGCGCGCTGCCTGATGAGCTCGACCGGCTACAACATCCAGAACATCGCCGTTTCGGCCGAGCCCGCGCCGGCCGCCGCGGAGCACCGCTTCTGGTACCAGTACTATTTCCACACCGAGCGCGGCCGCGCCGGCCTCACCAAGAACCGTCGCGACATCTGCCGGCTGCTCTGGAAGCTCTGGTCGCCGGAATGGACGTTCGACGAGGCGACCTTCGAGAAGACCGCGAAGGCCTTCGACAATCCCGACTTCGTCGACGTGGTGATCCAGTCCTACCGCCACCGTTACGCCTACGCGAAGGGCGACCCGGCGCTGGAGGCGATCGAGGCCCGGCTCGCCAAGCAGCCGAAGATCGGCGTGCCGACCATCAACCTGCACGGCGCCGCCGACGGCGTCGGCCCGGCGCCGCAGACCGACAACCAGGCGCAGCATTTCACCGGCCCCTACGAGCGCCGTCTCGTGCCGAAGGCCGGCCACAACCTGCCGCAGGAGGCCCCCGCCGCGACGGTGGCGGCGCTGCGCGACCTCATGAAGGGAACACCACAATGACGACGATCGCGTTGATCGGCGCCACCGGCAATATCGGCAGCCGCGTCGTCGACGAGGCGCTGCAGCGCAAGCACAAGGTCACGGCGATCACGCGCGACGCGTCCAAGGTCAAGCCGCGGCCCGGCATGGTGGTGCGCCAGGGCAGCACGACCCATGTCGAGGCGATGGCGGCGATCCTGCAGGGCCACGACATCGTCGTTGCCTCGGTGAAGTGGAACGAGGCCGACGTGCGCCACGTGCTCGACGCGGTGCGCCGCAGCGGCGTGAAGCGCGTGCTGTTCGTGGTCGGCGCCGGCAGCCTGCTGCGAGCCGACGGCCGCACCCATTTCGAGCATATGGCCGACAAGGGCATCCAGCCGCCGACCTCCAAGCCCGCGGCGCTGGCGCTGGCGGCGGTGCGCAAGGTCAAGGACCTCGACTGGACGGCGATCTCGCCGCCCGCCTCGATCCAGCCCGGCGAGCGGACGGGCAAGTTCCGGCTCGGCAAGGATCACCTGCTCGAGGACGCCGACGGCGAGAGCCGGATCAGCCGCGAAGATTTCGCGGTCGCCATCGTGAACGAGATCGAGAAGCCCAAGCACGCCGGCCGGCGCTTCACCGCCGCGTACTAGCTACTCCAGCGTCTCCAGCAGGCGCGTGCAGAGGTAGGTCCGCGGCACCAGCGACGAATAGTAGATCTGTTCGTCGATGGCGTGTGCGCCCTTGCCGTCGGCGCCCAGCCCGTCGAGCGTCGGGATACCCAGGGCCGCGGTGAAGTTGCCGTCGCTGCCGCCGCCCGTCAGCGGCACGTCGGCGAGTTCCTTGCCGATCTCGCGGTAGATCGCCTGCGCCTTCTGGAAGAGGTCGGTGATGCCCTTGTCCTTCTGGTAGGGCGGCCGGTTCATCTCGCCCGTCACTTCAAGCGTCACGTCCTTGCCGATCGGCTCGAGGTTCAGGAACCAGTGCGTCATCTCCTCGGCGAGCTGCTGGGAGGGCACGCGCAGGTCGACATCGATCGAGCATTCGGCGGGCGTCACGTTGACGCCGCTGCCGCCCTTGATCAGGCCGACATTGCAGGTGATGCCGCGCTCGTAGTCGGTCTTCTCCTCGATGCGCACGATCTGCCTGGCCATCTCGAGAATGGCGCTGCGGCCGTCCTGGTGGCGGACGCCGGAATGCGCGGCGCGACCCTTCACCTTGAGCGTGAAGCGGCCGACGCCCTTGCGCGACGTCACGACCTTGTCGCCGTCGCGGCCGGGCTCCATCACCAGCGCATACTTGTGGCCCTTCGCGGCCTCCTCGATGCGGGCGCGCGAGGTCGGGCTGCCGACTTCCTCCTCGGGGATGAACAGGAAGGTGACCGGCAGCTTGGTGCGCTTGCCCTGGCGGACCAGGTGGCGCAGCGCGTAGTAGGCGATGTAGCCGCCCGCCTTCATGTCGTAGATGCCCGGGCCGAAGATACTGTCGCCTTCGCGGCGCACCTTCAGCTCCTTCTCGATCATGCCGATGGGATGCACCGTGTCGAGATGGGCGAGGACCAGGATGCCCTTGCCCTCCCCCCAAGGAGTCCTGGCCTCGAGGATGTCGCCGAACCCGTCGCGTCCCGGGATGCGCTCGAGCTTCAGCCCGAGGTCCTTCATCTGACCCTCGACATGGTCGACGACCTTGTTGACCGACTTCGCATCGTGGCTCGGGCTCTCGATCGAAACCCATTCCACGATGCCCTCGAGCACCTCGTCGGCGTCGATCTTGGGCTCATTTTTCATACGCTCGGCAGCCATCCGCTTGGGCCTTCCATCCGTTGATCTTGTTCCGGTTGCTCCTTAGCATGATCCCGCGAAGCGTTGCGAAGCGTCCCTGCGTGTTGATCGTCCACGATCAATGGAGGCAGCGAAGTGGCTTCAGAGGCTCATTCCCGGCTCTATGCCCTGGTGAAGGCCACCCCGGCGCTTCACGAGGCCTACGA
>SCVT01000702.1 GCA_004296815.1 Reyranella sp.
ATCGAACGACATCTACGCCGAACTGTCGGCGAAGAGCCCGAAGTTCAAGAAGGTCTATGAAAACTGGCGGCCGTTCCGGAACGAGGAGATCCTGTGGTTCCGCGTGGCCGAGGGCTCATTCGACACCTTCATGGCCCGCATGTCGGCGGCCAACAAACTCTAGGATTTCCGGCTCCGGCCGGCGGAAAAGCCCCGCTTTTGCGGGGCTTTTTTGCGTCCCTTTGCCAAGGACATTCCTGCGTGGCAGGCTGATTCCGCTGGGTGGAATCAACACTCGGTACACAAAAAAATCCCTAGGGAGGGACATCATGCAACGTCGCAAGTTCATCAGGACGGCTGGCATTGGCGTAGCCGCGACGACCACAGTGGTCGCCGCGCCGGCTCTCGCGCAGGGCCTGCCGGAGTTGAAGTGGCGTCTGACGTCGAGTTTCCCCAAGTCGCTCGACACGCTCTATGGCGGCGCCGAGTGGTTCTGCCGGAGGGTCGGCGAGATCACCGACGGCAAGTTCAAGATCACGCCGTTCGCGTCGGGTGAGATCGTTCCCGGCTTCCAGGTGCTCGACGCCGTGCAGAACGGCACCGTCGAGATGGGCCAGACGGCGGCCTACTACTACATCGGCAAGGATATCACCTTCACGTTCGACACCGCGGTGCCGTTCGGTCTGAACAGCCGCCAGCACGTGGCATGGTGGATGAACGGCGGCGGGCGCCAGGCGATGGACGAGTTCTACAAGGACTACGGCGTCGTCGGTCACCTGATGGGCGGCACCGGCGCGCAGATGGGCGGTTGGTATCGCAAGGAGATCAAGACCGTCGACGACCTCAAGGGGCTCAAGTTCCGGGTCGGCGGCTTCGCCGGCCAGATCCTGGGCAAGCTCGGCGTCGTCGCCCAGCAGATCCCCGGCGGCGAGATCTATCCGGCGCTCGAGAAGGGCACCATCGACGCGGCCGAGTGGGTCGGTCCCTACGACGACGAGAAGCTCGGGTTCAACAAGGTCGCGCCGTACTACTACTACCCCGGCTGGTGGGAGGGCACAGGCATGGGCACTGCCTACATCAACCAGCGGCAATGGGCGGCCCTGCCGCCGACCTACCAGAAGGCGATCGAGGTCGCGGCCAACGAGATCACGCTCTGGATGCTGGCGAAGTACGACAACGGCAATCCAGCGGCGCTGCGCCGGCTGGTCGCGGCCGGCGTCAAGCTGCTGCCGTTCCCGACGCCGGTCCTCGAAGCCTGCTTCAACGCCACCAACGAGCTCTGCAACGAGATCGTCGCCAAGAATCCGAAGTTCAAGAAGGTCTGGGACATCTGGAAACCCTACCGGTCGGAGCAGGTGCTCTGGTCGCGCATAGCGGAAGGCGGTTTCGACGGCTTCATGGCGCGCATGTACGGCGCCGGAAAAGTCTGAGCATCGACGGCTCGGAAGACAGGAGGCCCCGCTTCGGCGGGGCTTCTTTTTTGGGCAGTCGGACACGTCGCGGACATTGCATATTTTTAACGAATGCAACGCGGGTGTAGCGCTTTTCAAACCGAATTCCGCGTGTCAGTCTCGCTGCGCTGAAGAGGCCATGAGGGTCTCTCATTGGGAGGTTGATTAAGATGAAGCGTAGAAAATTCATCAGGACCGCGGGCGTGGGTGCCGCGGGCGTTGCTGCGGTATCGACGGTCGCGGCACCGGCGATCGCGCAGAGCATGCCGGAAGTCAAATGGCGTCTGACGTCGAGCTTCCCGAAGTCGCTCGACACGCTGTACGGCGGCTCCGAGCTCTTCGCCAAGATCATCGCCGAAATGTCGGACAACAAGTTCCAGATCCGTCCGTTCGCCGCCGGCGAAATCGTCCCGGGCCTGCAGGTCGCCGACGCCGTCCAGAACGGCACCGTCGAGGCCGGCCAGACCGCGGCCTACTACTACTTCGGCAAGCACCCGAACTTCGTGTTCGAGACCGGCCTGCCGTTCTCGATGAACCAGCGCCAGTACTATGCCTGGCTGGAGTTCGGTGGCGGCCATGAGCTGATCAACGACTTCTACAAGGAGTACAATTTCCGCTCCTTCACCTTCGGCGGCACGGGCTGCCAGATGGGCGGCTGGTTCCGCAAGGAAATCAAGTCGATGGACGACATGAAGGGCCTGAAGTTCCGCGTCGGCGGCTTCGCGGGCCTGATCCTGACGCGCCTCGGCGTGGTGCCGCAGCAGATCGCCGGCGGCGACATCTATCCGGCGCTCGAGAAGGGCACGATCGACGCCTGCGAATGGGTCGGACCGTACGACGACGAGAAGCTCGGCTTCAATAAGGTCGCCAAGTACTACTATTACCCCGGCTGGTGGGAAGGCGCGTCGGTCGGCTCGCTCTACGTCAACAACGACGCCTGGGCGAAGCTGCCGAAGGCCTACCAGGCCATGATCGAGGCCGCTTCCGGCCGCGTCACCTCGTGGATGGTGCCGAAGTACGATGCCGGCAATCCGCCGGCGCTGCGTCGCCTGGTGGCGGCCGGCACCGAGCTCCGCCCGTTCCCGCGCGCGGTCCTCGAGCCCTGCTTCCTCGAGGCCTACAAGTACTACGACGAGCTCTCGGCCAAGGATCCGAAGTTCAAGAAGATCTACGACAACCTCAAGGCGTTCCGCGCCGACGAGAACCTGTGGTTCCGCGTCGCCGAGAACACCTTCGACAACTTCAACTTCTCGATGTCGGCCCAAGGTCGCTAAGACCGGCCGCTAAAGAGAAGAGCACACAAAGAGAAAGCCCCGCCTGAAAAGGCGGGGCTTTTTTTGTTGGCTGCTCTCTGTGGCCGTTGGGCGCGCCCTAGTTCTTGGGCGGCGCGCCGAAGATCGGAGGCGGCGCGTCGTCGCTCGGCGGCGCCTGGATATCGATCTTGACCTTGCTCGGGTCGACGCCGTGCGGCTTGTCGAGGAAGTAGGTCACGGTCTGCGGGACGGCGATCACGATCGCCACCATCACGAGCTGCAGGACCACCCAGGGAATGGATCCCCAGTAGATGTCCGAGCTCTTCACCTCCTTCGGCGCCACGCTGCGCAGGTAGAACAGGGCGAAGCCGAACGGCGGGTGCATGAACGAGGTCTGCACGTTGACGCAGATCATGACGCCGAACCAGATCAACGCGGCGTCGGCTCCGACGACCGGCGTGAGCAGCTTCTGCGCCACCGGCGCCAGCATCGGGATGATGATGAAGGCGATCTCGAAGAAGTCGAGGAAGAACGCCAGGAAGAACACGAAGATGTTGACGACGATCAGGAAGCCCCAGACGCCGCCCGGCAGGCCGGTCAGCAGGTGCTCGACCCAATGGCCGCCATCGACGCCGGCGAAGGAGATCGAGAAGCAGGTGGCGCCGACCAGGATGAAGGCGACCATCGCGGTGATGCGCATCGTGGCCTGGAAGGCCTGCACGATCAGGTCGCGCAGCTCCTTGAACTGCCAGGCCCGCCAGCACAGCCAGATCACGGCCGCGAACACGACCGTGAAGGCGATCTTGAAGGGGATGGACTTGAAGGCGACCATGCCGATCAGGCCGCCGATCACGGCGGCGGCGCAGCCGCCGCCGAACATGATGCGGTCGAACTTGGTGAGCGGCGCGTTGCGCACGACGGCCAGCACGATCGCGCCGATCGTGCCCATGGCGCCCGCCTCGGTCGGCGTGGCGAGGCCCATCATAATGGTGCCGAGCACCAGGAAGATCAGCACGGCGGCCGGGATGATGCCCCAGGCGCACTTCACCAGCAGGGCGCGGCCGAACAGGGTCCGCGGCACCGGGGGCAGGGCGTCGGGCTTCGTCAGCGTGACATAGAACGTGTAGGCGGCGAACAGGGCGATCTGCAGCAGCGAAGGGCCCCAGGCGCCGAGATACATGTCGCCGACCGAACGGCCGAGCTGGTCGGCGAGGACGATCAGAACCAGCGACGGCGGGACGAGCTGGGTAATGGTGCCCGATGCGGCGAGCACGCCCGTCGCGTAGCGCATGTCATATTTGTAGCGGATCATCACAGGCAGGGTGATCAGCGCCATGGCGATGACCTGGGCGGCCACCGTGCCGGTGATCGCGCCGAGGATGAAGCCCACGATGATGGTCGAGTAGCCCAGCCCGCCCTTGATCGGCCCGAAGAGCTGGCCCATCGACTCCAGCATGTCCTCGGCGAGGCCGCACTTCTCCAGGATCGCGCCCATGAAGGTGAAGAACGGGATGGCGAGCAGGAGCTCGTTCGACAGGATCGAGCCGAAGACGCGCCCCGGGATGGCCTGCATGAAGGCCATCGTGAAGTAGTTCATCTCGATCGCGAGGAACCCGAAGAAGAAACCGACGGCGCAGAGCGAGAAGGCGACCGGGTAGCCGATGATCATGAAGACGACGAGGCCGCCGAACATCAGCGGCGGCATCCAATCGAGCGGGATCATTGCGTCGGCCTCTCGTAGTGGGCTTCAAGGCTGTCGACGGCATACCCGTTCAGGAAGGCCACGCGCTTGATCAGTTCGGAAAGGCCCTGCAGGGCGACGAGAGCGAAGCCGATCGGGAGCACCAGCTTGATCGGCCAGCGCAGCAGGCCGCCGGCATTCGAGGAGTGCTCGTACACATTGTAGGACTGCATGAAGAAGGGCCAGCTCAGCCACGCCAGGATGGCGCAGGTCGGCAGGAGGAAGAAGAGGGTGCCCAGGATGTCGATCCAGAGCTGCCCGCGGCGGCTCATGGACATGTAGAGAAGATCGACGCGCACATGCTCGTTGCGCTTCAGCGTGTAGGATGCGCCGAACATCACGATGACGGCGAACATGTACCACTGCACTTCGAGCCAGGCGTTCGAACTGGTGTCGTAGGCGTAACGCACCATGGCGTTGCCGGCACTGACGAGGCAGGCCAGCAACACAAGCCAATTGCAGACGTTGCCGATTTTCTCGTTGACCCAATCGATCAGCGTGCTGACTGACAGCAATAGGCGCATCCGTCCCCCTGCTTCGCGAGTTATTGTTGTCCCGCCCCCGTCCTCGCCGACGGAGGGCTCGTTCTTAACGCGGGACGTCCAGCGATGCCAGCGCCCGTGCCTGTCACGGCGGCGGCGGAGGTGCGTCAAGTCGCTCCACCGCCGGTCGTTTGCCTACGCCGTAGGCAGCTCCATCCAGCCCTCGGGGCCGAAGAATTCGAGAGGCCGGAAGGACCGCTTGTAGGCCATCTTGGTCGAATCGGCGATCCAGTAGCCGAGATAGACGTAAGGCAGCCCTCGCTTGGCGGCTGCATTGGCCAGCCACAGGATCATGTGCGTCCCCAAGCCCCGTCGCGGGTCCTGCGGATCGAAGAAGCTGTAGACGGCGGAAACCCCGCTCGACAGCCAGTCCACCAGGCACGCGCCGACCAGCCGGCCATCGTCCGAATCGTCGCGAAACTCGACGATCGCCGTCTCGACCGGGCTTTCCTCGACCATGGCGCGATAGTCGTCGAAATCCATGTCGGCCATGTCGCCGTCGCGGTGACGCGTCAGCACATAGCGTGAAAAGAGCGAAAACTGCTCGCCGGTCGCCAGCGGCTGGGTCTCGACCGCGTGGACATGCTCGTTGCGCCGCTGAATGCGCCGCTGGGCGCGACTCGGTTCGAAATCGCGCACCCGGATGCGCACCGGCACACACGCTCTGCAGCCGTCGCAAAGCGGCTTGTAAACGAAGTGGTGCGACCGGCGGAAGCCGGCGTCAGTCAGTGTGTCATGCTGGGAGATCGCGTCCGGTCCGCTCAGCTCGGTGACGAGCTTGGTCTCCAGCCGGTGCGGCAGATACGGGCAGCGCATCGCCGGCGTCGTGCGGAAGAACCGCAGGGTCTGGATGTTCTGGCGGATGAACATGAGCTACTGGCCGAGAGTTTACGCCTCGGGCTGGCGAAGGAAAGCGGCAGTTCTTACGCCAAAGGTCGATGACGGCCGCCCAAGTCAAGAACTTTGGCGGCGGCGGGCCAGTCGGCGGAACGGCACCAGGGCAAGCCGGACCAATTTGGGCAGCAGCCAGATCAGCAGCACGACGAACAGCGCCAGCAGGCACAGAAACGTGATCGGATGGGCGATCGCCAGCGCCAGGCCGCCGATCACGGTGATGTCTTCGCCGAACGAGGCGAGGATGTTGGTGAACGGCTCGGGCGAGGTATTGATCAAGGCGCGTGAGCCGGTCTTGGCGACATGGGTGCCGGCCGCCAGCGTCCCGCCGAGCAGGCCGGCGATGACCGCGATTTCGGAACTGAGGCCGGTGGCCGCGCCATAGGCGAGCAGCGCGCCGGCAGGAATGCGCACGAAGGTCTGCAGCGCGTCGTTGATGCTGTCGATGTAGGGGATCTTGTCCGCGAAGAAATTGAGCGCGAAGAGGATGCCCGCCGTGCCCATGACCCAGGGCGAGGCGAGCACCTGCAGATCGTGCGGCAGGACGACGAGGCCGAAGCGCTGTGCGGCGCCGAGGACCAGTACGGCAGCGTAGGCATTGAGGCCGCTCGCCCAGCCGGCCCCGAGGGCGACGGCGATGGCGGCGATAGTCTCGGTGCTCACGGCCCGCGCTCTAGAGGGCGCGCCGCGCCTTCAGCGCGGTTGCGAGCGTGCCGTCGTCCAGCCAGTCGAGCTCGCCGCCGACCGGCACGCCGTGTGCCAGTCGCGTGAGCGGCACGTCGTGCTCGGCCAGGCGCTCGGCCAGGTAGTGCGCCGTGGTCTGGCCGTCGACGGTCGCGTTGGTCGCCATGATCACTTCGCGCACGCCGCCGGCAGCCACGCGCTTCACGAGAGCGGTGATGTTGAGCTCGTCCGGCCCGATGCCGTCGAGCGCCGACAGCGAGCCGCCCAGGACGTGGTAGCGCCCCTGGAAGATCCGTCCGCGCTCCATCGCCCAGAGATCGCCGACATCCTCAACGACGCAGATCAGCCCGGCGTCGCGCTTCGGATCGGCGCAGATGGAGCAGGGGTCGATCGTATCGAGGTTGCCGCACACGCCGCAGGCTTTGATCGCGCGGGCGGCGTCGGCCAGCGCCGTCGCCAGGGGCTGCATCAGCGTCTCGCGCTTCTTCAGGAGCTGCAGCGCGACGCGCCGGGCAGAGCGCGGCCCCAGCCCGGGCAAACGGCCGAGGAGCTGGATCAGCCGCTCGATCTCGGGG
>SCVT01000703.1 GCA_004296815.1 Reyranella sp.
CGAGCCCGCCCCACTTCTTCTCGATCTCGGCGAAGGTCGCGTCGATGCTGGCCGGGTTGGTCACGTCGCAGGGCAGGATGATGTCGCTGCCGATCGAGGTGGCCAGCGGCCGGACCCGCTTCTCCAGGGCCTCGCCCTGGAAGGTGAAGGCCACCTTGGCCCCGGCGTCGTGGCAGGCCTTGGCGATGCCCCAGGCGATCGAGCGTTCGTTCGCGACGCCCATTACGAGGCCTTTTTTGCCGGCCATCAAACTTGCAGCAGCGGTCATCCCTCGTTCTTAGCGGGGGATGGCATTTGGGACAAGATGCCGGTGGTGGAAGGCTTCGGACCCCCTCATATTGTGGTCATGATCCGCGAAACTTCCGACCCGCTGGAGCTTTTCGGCGGCTGGTACGCCGAGGCCGAGAAGAGCGAACCGAACGAGCCCACGGCCATGAGCCTGGCCACCGTCGGACCCGACGGCACACCGTCCCTCCGCATGGTCCTCCTCAAGGACTTCGATCAGGCGGGTTTCGTGTTCTACACCAACTATGAGAGCCGCAAGGGCCAGCAGCTCCTCGGCCACCCCAAAGCTGCGCTTTTGTTTCACTGGAAGTCGCTGCGCCGCCAGGTCCGGATCGAGGGACCGATCACCCAGACCACGGCCGCCGAGGCCGACGCCTACTTCGCGACCCGCGCCCGCGGCAGCCAGATCGGCGCCTGGGCCTCGGAGCAGTCGCGTCCGCTCGAGAGCCGGTTCGCGCTGGAGAAGCGCGTGGCCGAGTATGCCGCCCGGCACGTGGTCGGCGCGGTGCCGCGGCCGCCGCACTGGTCGGGCTTCCGCCTGCAGCCGACGCTGATCGAGTTCTGGCAGGACGGTGCCTTCCGCCTGCATGACCGGCTCGAGTACCGCCGCGGCTCGCCCGCCGAGTCGTGGACGACGCGCACGCTCTATCCGTGAGTCCGTGATGGCGATGGAGCCCCAGCGCCTGATGCGCCTGGCGACCGTCGCCTCGACGTCCGTGGCCGTCATCCTGGTCTCGGCCAAGGCGGTCGCCTGGATGGTGACCGACTCGGTGAGCATGCTGTCGTCACTGGTCGACACCTCGCTCGACCTTGTGAGCTCGCTGGTCACGTTCGTTGCGGTGCGCGTCGCGCTGGTGCCGGCCGACGCCGACCATCGCTTCGGCCACGGCAAGGCCGAGGCGCTGTCGGGCCTCGTCCAGGCCGGCTTCATCGCCGCGTCGGGCTGCGCGCTGCTGTTCGCTGTCGGTGACCGGCTCGCCCATCCCAGACAGGTGCGCGAGGAGGAGGTCGGTCTCGTCATCAGCGCGCTGGCGATCGGGCTCACGATCGGGCTGGTCGCCTTCCAGCGCTACGTCGTGCGCCACAGCGGCTCGATCGCCATCGGCGCCGACATGGCGCACTACAGCACCGACCTGGTGGCGACCCTGGTGACGGGCGTCGGCCTGTTCGTCTCCGGCCTGCTCGACCAGCCCCTGATCGACAGTGGCATCGCGGGTCTGGTCGCGCTCTACCTGCTGCACGGTAGCTGGCGGGTCGGCCGCAAGTCGCTCGACGTGCTGATGGATCGCGAGTTGCCCGAGGCCGATCGCCGGCGGATCGAGGAGATCGCCCGCGCCAACCCCGGCGTGCGCGGCGTGCACGAGCTGCGAACCCGCTCCGGCGGCCTGACGCGGTTCATCCAGCTTCATGTCGAGGTCGACCGCGGCCTCACGCTGGTCGCCGCCCACGAGATCGGCCGGCAGGTCGAGGCGGCACTCGCGCAAGCCTATCCGGATGCCGAGGTCATCCTGCATGTCGATCCTGCGTCGCCGTCATGACCAACCGGCCTTCCTTCGTCGTCGAGGACCAGTCGGAAACGGTCGCCTTCCTCGAGGCCGAGCTGAAGCCCGAGCGGCGGGTCGACACGCACGGCGCCGTCGTCTTCCTGTGCCGCGACCGCGCCTACAAGCTGAAGCGGGCGGTGAAGTTCCCCTACATGGACTTCTCGACCGCGACGCGACGTGCCGAGATGTGCGCGGCCGAGATCGAGATCAATCACCGGCTCGCCCCGGAGATCTATCTCGGGGTCGCGCCGATCCGCCGTCGGGACGGACGGCTGGTCCTCGGCGATGTGGGCGAAGCGGCAGCCGATGCGGTGGACTGGCTGGTCGTGATGCGACGCTTCGACGAGGACGGGCTGCTCGACCGCATGGCCGCTCGTGGTGCGCTGACGCCCGCTCTGATGGCCGCGCTCGGCGCACGCGTGGCGCGCTTCCATGACGGCCTGCCCGCGATCGCGACGGGCTTCTGCGCGCCCGACGACTATCGCCATTCGGTGGCGGCCGACGTGCGCCAGATGCGCGAGGCAGGCGATCGCCTCGATCCGGCGACCAGCGAGGCGCTGGCCGAGGCGATGCCGAAGTCGCTGGAGCCGTTCGTCGATCTGGTGGCGCGTCGCGTGGCGGCGGGCGCGGTGCGGCGCTGCCACGGCGATCTTCATTTGCGCAACATCGTCCTGCTGAACGGCGTGCCGGTGCCGTTCGATGCCATCGAGTTCTCCGAGAAGATCGCCAACATCGACGTGCTCTACGATCTCGCCTTCGCGCTGATGGACCTCGCGCGCCAGGGGCTCGCGGCAATGGCCAACCGGCTGCTGAACGAATGGCTCTGGCGGGTCGGCGAGATCGACGGCGCCTCGCACGAGGAGGCGCTGGCGTTGCTGCCGATGTTCCTCGCGCGCCGTGCCTCGATCCGCGCCTACGTCGACTCCGCGATCACCGCGGTGAGCGGCGCCGACAATGCGCCGGCGCGCGCCTACCAGAAGGCCGCGCTTTCGTTCCTGCAGCCCGCGCCGCCGCGCCTGCTGGCGATCGGCGGGCTGTCGGGCAGCGGCAAGTCCACGCTCGCACTGAAACTCGCGCCGGAGATCGGCCGCGCGCCGGGCGCTGTCGTCGTGCGCTCCGACGTCGAACGCAAGCGGCAGGCCGGCATCGCGCTCGAAGCGCGCATGCCCGAGGGCAGCTACACGCCGGAAGCGTCGGCCAAGGTCTATGCCTCATTCGTGGCGCGCGCCGAACGCCTGCTGCGCGCCGGCCACAGCGTCGTGCTCGACGCGGTGTTCGCCAAGCCCGCCGAACGTGCCGCCGCCGAGGCGCTGGCGGCCAAGGTCGGCGTGCCCTTCCGGGGCATCTGGCTCGACGTTCCCAAGGACGTCGCACAGGAGCGGGTGGCGGCCCGCAAGGGCGACGCCTCCGACGCCACGCCGGCCGTCGTGGAGCGGCAGTTCGGCTACGACCTCGGTGCCATCGACTGGGAGCGTCGCAAGGCTTGACGAGTTTCCAGTAAGTGAGTAATCACTCACTTGTGGATTCCGTGCCCATTCACGATGGAGCGCCGCTGGGCTGGCAGGAGCGAGCCCTGGCGGTTCGCGAGGCCTGCCTGGGCTGGCTGCCCTTGGGCGGCCTGCTGGCCCGGATGGCCGACCCTGTGGTCCGCCGCTGGATGCGCCGCTCGGGCACGCCGTATGTGGGCGAGATCGAGGCCATCGCGCGGGACCTTGGCCGACCCGGCATCTGGCTGCTCCACGGCGCCTACCTGTTCGGCTGCACGGCGCTCGCCGACGAGGGGCCGGACGGCCCGCGCCTGCGCCGCACCCTCGACTGGCCGTTCCCCGGGCTCGGCCGGCTGGTCGAGGTGGTTCGTCAGCGGAGCGGGGCGGGCGACTACCTGAACGTCACCTGGCCGGGCTTCGTCGGTGTGCTGACGGCCGTGGCGCCGGGACGGTTCGCCGCGTCGATCAACCAGGCGCCGATGCGGCGGCGCTGGCGGACACCGCTGCCGCTGTGGCTCGACTATGTGCTGAACGCGCTCGGCGGGTTGCGCGGCAGCGGCCGCCTGCCGCCGGAGCACGTGCTGCGCCAGGTCTTCGAAACCTGCGCGAGCTTCGACGAGGCGCAGAAGATGCTGGAGGCGACGCCGGTGGCGCGTCCGGTGCTATTCATGCTGGCGGGCTGCCGAGCCGGCGAACGCGTCGTGATCGAGCGCGAGGAGACGAGCGCGCGGACCTATAGCGACGAGACGGTGTTCGCCAAC
>SCVT01000770.1 GCA_004296815.1 Reyranella sp.
ATGTTCGGGCCTTCCGGCGTCTCGATCGGGCAGATGCGGCCGTAATGCGTCGGATGCACGTCGCGCACCTCGAAGCCGGCGCGCTCGCGGGTGAGACCGCCCGGTCCCAGCGCCGAGAGGCGACGCTTGTGCGTCACTTCCGACAGCGGGTTGGTCTGGTCCATGAACTGCGAGAGCTGCGAGGAGCCGAAGAACTCGCGCACCGCCGCCGCCGCCGGCTTGGCGTTGATCAGGTCGTGCGGCATCACGGTGTCGATGTCGATCGAGCTCATGCGCTCGCGGATCGCGCGCTCCATGCGCAGCAGGCCGACGCGGTACTGGTTCTCCATCAGCTCGCCGACCGACCGGACGCGGCGGTTGCCGAGATGGTCGATGTCGTCGATCTCGCCGCGGCCGTCCTTGAGGTCGTGCAGGACCTTGACGACGGCGAGGATGTCCTCGCGGCGCAGCGTGCGCTGGCTGTCGGGCACGCCCTCGAAGCCGAGGCGCATGTTCATCTTCACGCGGCCGACCGGCGAGAGGTCGTAGCGCTCGATGTCGAACAGCAGGCCCTGGAACAGGGTCTCCGCCTGCTCGAGCGTCGGCGGCTCGCCCGGACGCATCACGCGGTAGACGTCGAGCAGCGCCTCTTCACGGTTCGAGTTCTTGTCGGCCGCCAGCGTGTTGCGGATGTAGGGACCGACATTGACGTGGTCGATGGCGAGCGTCGGCAGGACATCGATCTCGTTCTCGTCGAACAGGTCGAGCACCGCCTGGGTGATCTCCTGGCCGGCCTCGACGTAGATCTCGCCCGTCTTCTCGTTGATGACGTCGAGCGCGGCGTAGCGGCCGATCAGCTCCTCCGGCGAGACGCGCATCTCCTTGAGGCCGGCTTCCTTGAGCTTGGCCAGCAGGCGCGGCGTCATCTTGGTGCCGGCGTCGGCGACCGACTTGCCGGTCTTGCCGTTCACCAGGTCGTGCGTCAGCTTCACGCCGCGCATCGACTCGCCGTCGAACGGCGTGTTCCAGCCGTCCTTCTCGCGCTTGTAGACGACCTGGCCGTAGAACGCCGACAGGATCTCCTCCGGCGACAGGCCCTGGGCCTCCGACGGATCGAGCGTCTGGTTCTTGGCGATGGCGGCGGCGCGCTTCTTCCACGTGGCGTCGTTGTCGAGCGCCAGCAGCAGCGTCGTCACCGGGATCTTGCGGCGGCGATCGATGCGGACGTGGATGAGGTCCTTGGCGTCGAACTCGAAGTCGAGCCACGAGCCGCGGTACGGGATGATGCGGGCGGCGAACAGGTACTTGCCCGAGCTGTGGGTCTTGCCCTTGTCGTGGTCGAAGAAGACGCCCGGCGAGCGGTGCATCTGACTGACGATCACGCGCTCGGTGCCGTTGACGATGAAGGTGCCGTTGTCGGTCATGAGCGGCATGTCGCCCATGTAGACGTCCTGCTCCTTGATATCGCGGATCGA
>SCVT01000704.1 GCA_004296815.1 Reyranella sp.
CACCGTCGCCTACGCGGTCGAGCTCGCGGCAGTAGCCGCCATCGCCTCGCATCTCGGGCTGGTGGCGCTGCGCCAGCTCTGCTGGCCGCTGCTGGCGGTCGTGGTGATCCGCTTCGTGGTCAATCCCGAGATCCTGAAGTATCCGCTCGGCCTCACGCCGATCCTGAACTGGATGCTGTGGGGCTACGGCATCTCGATCGCGGCCCTCGTCGTGGCGCTGCGCTTCCTGCGTCCGACCGGCGACGTGAAGCTGGTGCGCGCGGTGGAAGCGGCCGCCGCGCTGCTCACCTTCGTGCTGCTGACGCTCGAGGTGCGCAGCATCTTCCAGCCGACGGCAATGGCGACACCGGATGCGGGCTTCATGGAGCGGGCCTTCTACGTGCTGGTGTGGGGCGGCTTTGCGCTGGCGGCGCTCTGGGTCTCCTGGGCGCGGCACGATCCGGTGGCGCTGTGGGCCTGGCGCATCAGCGGGATGCTCGCAGCCGCAGTGGCCGTGCTGCTGCAGGTGCTGATCGCCAATCCGGTCTTCCAGCATGCCGATGTCGGCCGCCTGCCGATCGCCAACGGCCTGCTGCTGGCCTACGCGATACCCGCCGCCATGGCGGCGCTGGCGCGCAACTGGATCGACGGCGAACCCAACCGCCAGTTCGCCATCGTCGTGGAAGCCACGGCCTCGATCCTGGCCTTCGCCTGGGTGTCGTTCGAAGTGCGCCACCTGTTCGATCCGGCCTTTCAGCGCTCCGGCTTCGAAGCCGAGGGTCTCGAGCTCTATGCCTACTCGATCGCCTGGCTGCTGTTCGGCGTGGCGCTGCTGGCGCTGGGCTTCCTGCGGCAGGCGGCAGCGCTTCGGCACGCGGGCATGGCGCTGGTCTGCCTGGTCGTGGCCAAGGTCTTCCTGATCGACATGGCGGGCCTGCAGGGCCTGCTGCGTGTCTTCTCCTTCCTCGGCCTCGGCGCGGCGCTGATCGGTCTGGGCTACGCCTACAGGCGCCTCGGGTTCGACAGCCGATGATGTTCCCCGAGACGAAGATGTCGCTCGACGCGCTTCGCGCGCTGCAGCTCGAACGGCTGCGTGCGATGCTCAAGCATGCCTATGCCAACCAGGCGCCGTACCGCGCCAAGTGCGACGCGGCGGGCATCCATCCCGACCATCTGAAGTCCCTCGACGACTTGGCGCGCTTTCCCTTCACCGCCAAGAGCGATCTGCGCGACGCCTATCCCTACGGCTTGCTGGCGATACCGCGCGAGCAGTGCGTGCGGCTGCATGCGTCGAGCGGCACGACAGGGCGGCCGACGGTTGTCGGCTATTCCGCCAAGGACATCGCGACCTGGGGCGAGTTGATGGCGCGCTCGCTCCATGCCGGCGGCGCGCGGCCGGGCGACATCATCCACAACGCCTACGGCTATGGGCTGTTCACCGGCGGGTTGGGCGCACACTACGGCGCCGAGCGGCTCGGCTGCACCGTGGTGCCGATGTCGGGCGGCTTCGGCGAGCGGCAGGTCCAGCTCATCCGCGAGTTCGGCGCGCGGGTCGTGCTGATGACGCCGTCCTACATGCTGGCGATCGCCGACGAGTTCGAGCGTCAGGGCATCGATCCGCGCAGCACGGCGATGCGGATCGGCATCTTCGGCGCCGAGCCCTGGACCGAGGGCATGCGCAGCGAGATCGAGCGGCGCCTCGGCATCGACGCCGTCGACATCTACGGATTGAGCGAAGTGATGGGCCCCGGAGTCGCCAGCGAGTTCGTCGAGACCAAGGACGGGCCCACGATCTGGGAGGATCATTTCTATCCCGAGATCGTCGACCCCGAGACGGGCCGGCCGGTCGCCGACGGCGAGG
>SCVT01000705.1 GCA_004296815.1 Reyranella sp.
TCGCGGTTCTTGGCGACGTCGGGGCCGTAGCCCTTCACCTGGTCCATCATCGCCTTGGGCATGCCCCAGACGCCGCTCGGCGCCGGCTCCATGACGCCGCCGGCGTCGGCCTGGCCCTGGTTGATGATGTCGATGAACGACTTGCGGTCGATGGCGAGCAGCAGCGCCCGCCTGATGTCGACGTTGTTGAAGGGCGGCGCGTCGCTGTTCACGATCAGGTTGGTGTTGTTGTTCATCGAGGCGGTCTCGCACATCGCCTGCGCGGCCTGCGCCTTGATGTCCTTGAGCAGCGGGATGGTGACGGCGTAGGGCGCCGTCATGTCGTAGCGGCCCGACACGAAGCCCAGCATCGCCGTGCCGCGCGCCGGCACGATCGGGATGTCGATGCCGTCGAGGTAGGGCTTGCCCTTCTTGAAGTAGTCGGGATTGCGGACGAGCTTGATAATCTCCTTCTGCTTGAACTCGCCGAGCTTGAAGGGACCGGTGCCGATCGGCCTGGTGCGCATCTGCGCCGTCGGCACGTGGCAGGAGTAGACGGGGCTGTAGCCCGACGCGAGCAGCACCAGGAACGAGGGCTGCGGCTGGCCGAGATGGAAGGTCGCCTCGCGGTCGCCGTTGGTCGTGACCTCCTTCAGGTTCCAGTACCAGGAGGCGCGCGGGTTCTTGCGCAGCTTCATGGTCTCGCTCTTGCCCGTGAGCATGTCCCACGTGCACTTCACGTCGGCCGAGGTGAAGGGCTTGCCGTCGTGCCACTTGGCGTTGCCCACCAGCTTGAAGGTGAGCTTGGTGCCGTCGGGGCTCCACGACCAGCTCTCGGCGAGGTCGGGGCGGATCGTGTCGAGGCTGTTCTGCGGGATCTGCTGATCGAACAGGACGAGGTTGTTGTAGATGCCCATGAACGGCACGACCGTCGAGGTCGTCGCCTCCTCGTGGATCGAGGTGCTGGGCGGATTGTCGGCGAAGTACATCTTGAGGATGCCGCCGCTCTTCTGCGCGAACGCGGGCGCCGCCGCGAGGCCGGATATCACGAGCGCAGACAGCGCTCCCATAGCAAGCCGCATGTCGTTTCCTTCCGTCTCTTTTGCGGAAGGATGACGCGGCCGGGCGGGGGCGTCGACCGCCGCCCGCCGCCGGGTTCCGCGACGCGGGCCGTCAGCCTCCCGCCTTCAACCCCGTCTGACGCTCGCGCCGCCATCCACGGGCAGCGTCACGCCGGTGATGAAGTTGGCCTCATCGGAGGCCAGGAACAGCGCGGCGTTGGCCACGTCCCAGCCGGTGCCCATCTTCTTGCGCAGCGGCACCTTGGAATCGCGCTCGGCCTCGACCTCGGCGCGCGTCTTCTTGAAGGTGCGGGCGCGGGTGTCGACCGCCATCGGCGTGTTCATCAGGCCGGGCAGGATGACGTTGGCGCGGATGCCGTATTGCGCGTTCTGGTAGGCGAGCTGCTCGGTGAACGACACCATCGCGGCCTTGGTCGCCTTGTAGGCGACGTAAGGGTAGGTGGTGATCACCGCCATCGAGGAGATGTTGATGATCACGCCGCTCTGCTGCTGGCGCATGATCGGGATCACGTGCTTGGCCGCCAGCACGCAGCTCTTGAGATTGATGGCGACGCAGCGGTCGAACGCCTCCTCGGTGATCTCCAGCAACTCGGCGTCGCCGCCGGAGAGCGAGACGCCGACATTGTTGTGCAGGATGTCGATGCGGCCCCAGCGCTGATGGGCGTCCGACACCATGTTCCTGAGGTCGGCGTCCTTGGTCACATCGGCCTTGAACGCCTCCGCCGTGCCCTTGCTCTGGCGGATCATGCCGACCGTCTCCTCGGCCGAGGCGAGGTTGTGGTCGACGCACAGGACCTTGGCGCCCTCGCGCGCGAAGGTGAGCGCCGTGGCGCGGCCGTTGCCCATGCCCTCGCCGGGGCTCTGTCCGGCGCCGACGACGATGGCGATGCGATCCTTCAGCCGCATGTCACTTCACTCCCGGGATCGGGTACTGCTGCAGCACCTCTTTGTAGTAGGGCTCGTTGTCGATCTGCATGGTGGCGAGCACGCGCACGACCGCGCAGTAGAAGGCGATGGTGAGCACCAGGTCGGTCATGTGCTCGTTGCTGAGATCCTTCTTGATCTCGGCGAAGGTCGCGTCCGACATGGCGAGGTTGCGCACCATCTCTCGCGCGCCCTTGAGGATCGCCTTGGCGAGCGGCTCGAGCTTCGAGGGCTTGCCCTCGGTCTCGAGGAAGAGGTTCTGGATGTCCTCGTCGGTGACGCCGAACTCCTTGCCGATCTTCACATGGTGGGTGAACTCGTACTCGGACTTCTCCAGCCAGCCGACCTGCAGGATCGCGAGCTCGCGCAGCCTCGGGTCGAGCTTGCTCTTGAAGCGGATGTAGCCGCCCATGCCGCTGAAGGCGCGCGCCATGTCGGGCGAGTTGACCAGAAGCTTGTGCAGGTTGGTGTTGCGCTTCAGCATGTCGCGATATTCGGGCGCGACCTGGTCGGCCTCGAGATAGGGCAAGCGGGCCATGTCGTCTCCTCAGTGATCCTGACTGTCGCGTTCGGGGCCTTGCAGCGTGACGCCGCCGTCGACCACCAGCACCTGGCCGGTGATGTAGCGGGCGTGGTTGGAGAGCAGGAAGCGCACGGCCTGGCCTACGTCCCAGCCGGTGCCCTCGATCTTCAGCACCGAAGCCTTCACGCGCTGGGCGCGATTGGCCTCGGTCATGCCGTTGCCGCGGTTGACCATCGGCGTGTACATCGGCCCCGGGCAGATGCAGTTGACCCTGATGCCGTCGCGTCCGTGGTCGACCGCCATCGCCTGGGTGAGCCCGATCACGGCCGCCTTCGAGACCGTGTAGGTTGTGAGGCCGCGCGGGCGCAGCGCCGAGATCGAGGAGATGTTGACGATCGCGCCGCCCTTGGCCGTCTTCTTCATGGCCGGGATCGCGTGCTTGGAGAGCAGGAACATCGTCTCGACATTGACCTGCATGACCCGGCGATATTCCTCGGGCTTCTCGTCGACCACCGAGCCGCGGCTGCCGATGCCGATATTGTTGTCGAGCAGGTCGAGGCGGCCCCAATGATCGACCGCGGCATCGACCAGCCGCTTGCACTCGGCCTCCTGCGTCATGTCGGCGGCATGGGCCACGGCATGACCGCCCTCGGCCTTGATCATCTCGACGGTGCGCTCCGCGAGCTTCAGCTCACGGTCGGCCACCAGCACCTTGGTGCCGGCGCGCGCCAGCAGGATCGCCGCGGCGCGGCCGTTGCCGATCCCGTCGCCCGCGGCGCCACCGCCGGCGATGATCGCGACCTTGCCGCTGAGGCCCAGATCGTCTTCGGGGCCCTTCATGGCAGTCCCGCTCCCGGCACGTCGACACGCATGGTCTCGATCCTCCCGTCGCGCTTGTCGGCGATGGCGGGCCCGCTGCCCGAGTTGGTGATGACGAACAGCGTGCGCCGGTCCGCGGCCCCCAGCATGCAGGCGTAGGAGGCGCGCTCGCCGAAATCGATGTCGTGCGTGACCTTGCCGCCTTCCAGCACGCGGATCATGTGGTGCGTGAAGGCGCCGGTCACCCAGATGCCGCCCTCGGCGTCGAGGCAGATGCCGTCGGGATTGACCGCGGGCGTCTCGGCCCAGACGCGGCGGTTGGAGAGCGTGCCGTCGGCCGCGATGTCGTAGGCGGTCAGGCGCTTGGCGAATGTCTCGCCGATGATCATCGTCTTGCCGTCGGGTGTGATCACCGTGCCGTTGGGGAACATCAGCTCGTCGGCCGCGCGATGCACCGAGCCGTCGGGATCGACCCGGGCCAGCACGGCGGCCTTGGGCTTCTCGCCGGCATGGCGGTCGAAGCCGAAATTGCCGACATAGGCGCGGCCCTTGGCGTCGACGATCATGTCGTTGCAGTAGCCGGTGGCGATCGAGGCGAGCTCGGCCTCGACCGAGAGCTTGCCGCCCGCAAAGCGCATGAGGCGGCGGTCGGTCATGCTGACGATCAGCATCGTGCCGTCCGGCCGCCAACCGAGGCCGGAAGGCCGGCCTGGCACCTCGACGATCGTCTCGGCCTTGCCGCTCTCGTCGACCGTGCCGACCTGATGGACGTAGAAATCGGAGTACCAGAGCTTGCCGTCCCGCCAGCGCGGGCCCTCGCCGAACGACAGGCCGGTGAGCAGGGTTTCGAGCTTCATGGCTTGTCCCACTCGATCCTGAAGGAACTGCCTTGCGGCTTGATGTAGCCCGCGTTCGCGCCAGGGAAGTGTGCCGGGCAGAGCAGCGCATTGCTCTCGACGCAGTCTTCCAGGAGCTTGCGCCGGCTGCGCGCCGACAGGTCCTGGTCCGAGCAGAACTGGCTCGACCAGTCGGGGTGATAGACCTGGATCGGGTGATGCATGATGTCGCCCGAGAAGGTCGCGGTGCGCCCGCCGTCCTTCAGGTTGATCGCGATCGAGCCCGGCGTGTGGCCGGGATAGTCCTTGATGGTGAGCAGCGGATCGGGCTGGTGGTCGCTGTCGATCATCACCGCCTTGCCGGCCTCGACGACCGGCAGCACCGAATCATCGAACGATCCGTCGTTCACCTTGCCTTCGCCTTGCGTCTTGCGCTCGCTCTCCCAGTGCGCGTACTCGCGCTTGCCGAAGAGATACTTGGCGTTGGGGAAGGTCGGCACCCAGCGGCC
>SCVT01000706.1 GCA_004296815.1 Reyranella sp.
CTTCGGCATGGGTATCGACAAGCCCGACGTGCGCTTCGTCTGCCACGCCGACCTGCCGGCCAATGTCGAGGCCTACTACCAGGAGATCGGCCGTGCTGGCCGCGACGGGCTGCCGGCCGACACGCTGACGCTCTATGGACTCGGTGACATGCAGCTCCGCCGCATGCAGATCGAACAGGGCGACTCTTCCGACGAGCGCAAGCGCATCGAGCGCCAGAGGCTGGGCGCGCTGCTCTCGCTCGCCGAGGCGCCGCGCTGTCGCCGCCAGACCCTGCTCGCCTATTTCGGCGAGGCGTCGGAGCCCTGCGGCAACTGCGATCTTTGCCAGGAGGGCGTCGAGCTGTTCGACGCCACCATCGACGCGCAGAAGGCGATGTCGGCGATCGTGCGCACCGGCGAGCGCTTCGGCATGGAGCATCTCGTGTCGATCCTCACCGGCGCTCTCACCGACAACATCCAGAAGTTCAATCACGACAAGCTGCCGACCTTCGGCGTCGGCAAGGACCGCAAGCCCGCCGAGTGGCGCTCGATCTTCCGCCAGCTCTCGGCTGTCGGCCTGACCGCGCAGGACCTGATGGAGCACGGTCGCTGGTGGGTCACCGACGAAGGCTGGCGCGTGCTGAAGGGCGAGCAGCGGATCGAGCTGCGCAAGGACCTGTCGTCAGGCGCCGCGGCCAAGGGCTCGCGCCGCAAGGCTGCGGCCGCCGCGATCGTGGGCGATGCTGACACCGCGCTGCTGGATGCCCTCAAGGCGCTGCGCACCAAGCTCGCGCGGGCGCAGAACGTGCCAGCCTATGTCGTGTTCTCCGATCGTACGCTCGCGGAACTCGCGACCCACCGGCCGACGACGGCCCGCGCCATGCGCGAAATCCACGGCATCGGCGACGCCAAGCTGGAACGTTACGGAACCGCCTTCCTCGACGTCGTGCAGACTCACCTGCCGTAGAGCATTGTTGCCGCTGCCGGGATCGGCCGCGGGCGCGATGCTGAAGGCGTTTGCGGTCCCTGTTCTCCTCGAGCCGCCACAGTTCCGCCTCAGGAACTTTTTTTGCCTGTTTTCGTTGAGCGAATCGGCTGCCGGACGACGGAAAACATTCCGTCTGTCGGGCGGGGATCGACGGCGAAGAGAGGAGCCATGGACGCCAGGGAAATAAAGCGGGCCCGTACCGGGGTGCCGGGGCTCGACGACATTCTTTTGGGCGGACTGGCGGAGGGGCGGGTCTTCCTGCTGGAGGGCACTCCCGGCACCGGCAAGACCACGATCGCGCTGCGCTTCCTCGATGAGGGCGCAAAGGCGGGCGAGCGGGGCCTCTACGTGACGCTTTCCGAGACGGAACAGGAACTGCGCATTGCGGCGGAATCGCACGGCTGGACACTCGACGACAAGGTCGAGGTCTTCGAGGTCGTGCCGCCGGAGAGCCTGCTCGACTCCGACCAGCAGCAGAGCCTGCTCTATTCGTCGGACCTCGAGCTCGGCGAGACGACCAAGCTCATCTTCGAGGCGGTCGAGCGCAGCAAGGCCACCCGCATCGTTCTCGACTCGCTGTCGGAGATCCGGCTGCTCGCCCAGAGCTCTCTGCGCTATCGCCGGCAGATCCTCGCCCTGAAGCACTATTTCTCGCGCCACGGCTCCACCGTGCTGATGCTCGACGATCTCACCACGGAAGCGATGGACAAGACCGTGCACAGCGTTGCCCACGGCGTCATACGCCTCGAAGAGCTGACGCCCGACTACGGCGCCGAACGCCGGCGGCTGCGCGTGATCAAGTATCGCGCCCAGGGATTCCGCGGCGGCTATCACGACTTCACCATCGACAAGGGCGGCGCCCGGGTCTTCCCGCGTCTCGTCGCCGCCGAGCATCGGCGCGACTTCCGGCGAGCCCAGGTGAAGTCGGGTGTCGAGGCGCTCGATGCGCTGCTGGGCGGCGGCATCGAGCTGGGTTCCAGCACTCTGGTCCTCGGTCCGTCCGGCGCCGGCAAGAGCCTCCTGTGCCTGCAGTTCGTTGCCGACGCGATTCGCAAGGGCGGCAAGGCCGCGATGTTCGCCTTCGACGAGGAGCTTGGCCTGCTGTTCGATCGGGTGAGGCCGCTGGGCTTCGATCTCGAGGCCATGCAGCGTGGCGGCAAGCTGATGATCAAGCAATTCGACGCGGCCGAGCTGTCACCCGGCGAGTTCGCGCACGAAGTGCGCAAGGCCGCCGCCGACCCCGAAGTGAAGACCGTCCTGATCGACAGTCTCAACGGCTACCAGGCGGCGATGCCGCAGGAGAACTCGCTCGTGCTGCACATGCACGAGCTGCTGCAGTACCTGAACCGTTGCGGGGTCTCGACGTTCCTGACCGTGGCCCAGCACGGCCTCGTGGGCGAGATGAAGTCGCCGGTCGACGTCACCTACCTGGCCGACTCGGTCATCCTCCTGCGCTACTTCGAGGCCGAAGGGTCGGTGCGGCGCGCTTTGTCGGTGATCAAGAAACGTACGGGCTGGCACGAGGACACGATCCGCGAGTTCTGGATCGACAAGGGCCTGCATGTCGGCGAGCCGTTGACGGAGTTCCACGGCGTGCTGCGCGGCACGCCCGAGCTGCACGCCGATCGCAGACCCGGCCGGCCGGCGCACGAGGAGTGACCTCCTATGATCCGGGACGGCCACTCGTTGCGTTGATCCTGGCGCCGCGCGGCCGCGACTCTGCGGTCGCCGTGTCGCTGATCGAGCAGGCCGGCATCGCCTGCCGCGCATTCCGTAGCCTCGCCGAGCTGCTCCAGGCCCTCGACGACGATGCGGCGTTCGTGCTCATGACCGAGGAAGCGATCCGCACTGCCGATCTCAAGCCGCTCTCGCAGTGGCTGGCGACCCAGCCCGCCTGGTCCGACCTGCCGTTCGTGCTGGTGACGGACCATGGCGGCGGCCCGGAGCGCAATCCCATCGCCGGTCGCTGGCTCGAGGCCCTGGGCAACGTCTCCTTCCTCGAACGTCCTTTCCATCCCACGACCCTGACCAGCGTGGTGCGGGCCGCCCTCAAGGGCCGTCGCCGCCAGCTCGAGACGCGGGCGCTGCTCGAGGACCTGAAGAAGGGCGAGCTGAGGCTGCAGAAGGTCAATGACGAGCTGGAGCGCAGGGTCGAGGAACGGACGGCACAGCTCCGCACCGCCCATGACGAACTGGTCGGACAGATCGCCGAACGTGAGCGCACCGAGTCGCAGCTTCGGCAGATGCAGAAGATGGAATCGATCGGCCAGCTCACCGGCGGCGTGGCGCACGACTTCAACAATCTCCTGACGGCGGTGATCGGCAACCTCGAGCTGCTGCGCAAGCGCGTGCCCGCCGACGCCAGGGTGGAGCGGCTGATCAGCGGCGCCATGCAGGCGGCCCAGCGTGGCGCGGCACTCACTCAGCGCCTGCTGGCCTTCGCACGCCATCAGGATCTCGAGCCGCGCGCCGTCGACCTCACCTCCCTGATCCGCGGCATGAGCGACATGCTGCGCCGGTCGATCGGGACGGTCGTCATCATGAAGCTCGATTTGCCGGAGATATTGCCGGCCGCCCATGTCGACGCCAACCAGGTCGAGCTGGCGCTGCTCAACCTCGTGGTCAACAGCCGCGACGCCATGCCGGACGGCGGCACGCTGACCATCGCCCTGGAGCTCGCAGAGACTGGGACAGCCCGCGACCTCGCGGAAGGCCGTTACCTCAGGCTCTCGGTCTCTGACACCGGCGCCGGTATGGATGCCGATACGCTGCGACGCGCCGTCGAGCCGTTCTTCTCGACCAAGGAGATCGGCAAGGGCACCGGCCTCGGTCTCTCGATGATCCACGGCCTCGCCCAGCAGCTCCATGGCGCGCTGCGTCTGTTCAGCACACCGGGCCGCGGCACGCGTGCCGAGTTGTGGCTGCCGGTCGCCAGTGATGCCGTGGCGACGAACGCACCGGCGGAGCCGGTGCGCCCGCCCGCCGCACAGCGGCGCCGGAAGCTCCTCTTTGTCGACGACGATTTCCTGATCAGCCTCAGCACCGTCTCGCTGCTCGAGGATCTCGGTCACGATGTGCTCAAGGCCTCGACCGGCGCCGCGGCGCTCAAGCTCCTGCAGGACAATGGCGCGGTCGATCTGATGATCACCGACTACGCCATGCCCGGCATGAACGGCCTGCAGCTCGCGGAGGAAGCGCGCAAGCTGCGGCCCGGCCTGCCGATCCTGCTGGCGACGGGCTACGCCGACCTGCCGACGCGGGCGAGCTTCGAGCTGCCGCGCCTCAACAAGCCCTACCAGCAGAAGGAGCTCGCCGAGCAGATCGCGACCCTGCTCGGCTGAGCCTTTACTGGACGAACGGCATCACCCGCCGCACGCGCTCGTCGCGCAGCCACAGGCCGCCCCACACGACCAGCCCCAGCCAGACGCCGAACAGCGTGTGGCTGAGCAGCGGATGGTCGAGCCGGAGATGCGTGGCGATCGCACCGCCGAACAGGCCGGTGAGCAGCACCGCGCCGAGCACCGCCGTGCGCGGCCAGGCGTAGAGCAGCGTGCCGACGAGCGTGATGATGCCGAGCAGGCGGGCGAAGCCGGTCGTCGCCGGATAGCCCAGCTCCTTCAGGCTGTCGTACACCGCCTGGATCGGCACCAGCTTGATGGCGCTGTCCATCAGCAGGAACAGGATGGCGAGGCCGCTCAGGATGCGGCCCGCCCACAGGGCGCGCTTGGAGATCATGCTCAGCCCTTCTTCTGCGGCGCGCCCATCGACCACAGGTAGCCGAACGGGTCGCGGAACTGGCCGTAGCGGTCGCCCCAGAACATGTCCTGCGGCGGCAGCACCGCCTCGGCGCCGGCCTTGATTGCCTTGTCGAAGGCTGAGTCGACGTCCGCCACCGCGAGGTGCAGCGTCACGCCGGCGGGCTTCTCCCAGGGATGGCCGTGCTCGGGAAAGACGTCGGCCAGCATCAGCGAGCCGCCGTTGATCACGAGATGGATGTGCATGTAGCGGCCCTTGTCGTCGGGCGGCATGCGCATGACTTCCTTGGCGCCCAGCGCCTTAACGTAGAAGTCGGAAGCCTTGGCCGCACCCTGTACCGAGAGATAGGGGCAGGGGCCCCCGAGCACGGGCGGCTGGGCGGGCTGGTTGGCATTGGTCATGACAGTCTCCGTGGCTGTTGTCTGTTCCAAGGACGAATGGCCGACGCCCGTCCCGACATCGACCTCGGAATTATTTATCCCGACAGCCGGTCCAGATGCTGGCGGATATGGGCCGCCTCGGCCGGGGTGTTGGCGAGCGCGATGGCGCGGCCGAAGGCGATGCGCGCCTCGTCGGGCCGCTCGAGCTGCTTCAGCAAGGCCCCCTTCACACCATGGAAATAGAAGTAGCCGTCGAGGCGCTCGGCCAGCGGCTCGATCATCTCCAGCGCCGCCTCCGGGCCCTTCACCTTGGAGACCGCCACCGCGCGGTTGAGCGTCACCACCGGCGAGGGCTGCAGGCGCTCGAGGTTGGCGTAGAGCAGGTCGATCTGCGCCCAGTCGGTGTCCTCAGCGCGCGCCGCCCGCGCATGCAGCGCCGCGATCGCCGCCTGAATTTGGTAAGGCCCAGGCCGGGCATGGCGCATCGCCTTGTCGATCAGCGCCAAACCTTCCGAGATCCGGGGCTGGCTCCACTGGCTGCGGTCCTGATCCTCCAGCAGCACGACGTTGCCGTCCCCGTCGAACCGCGCCTTGGCGCGCGACTGCTGCAGCAGCATCAGCGCCATCAGGCCCATGATCTCAGGCTCGGCCGGGAACAGCCGCAGCAGCAGGCGGGTCAGCCAGAGCGCTTCCTCGGCCAGCGGCTTGCGCGCCTCGACCTCGGCGGCGCTCGCCGAATAGCCCTCGTTGAAGGTGAGGTAGATCATCGCCGCCACCGCAGCCAGCCGCTCCGCGCGTTCGACCGCGCCCGGAGTCTCGAACGCCACCTTGCCCTGCGCGACGCGGGCCTTGGCGCGCGTGATGCGCTGCTCCATCGCCGCTTCGCCGACCAGGAAGGCGCGCGCGATCTGCTTCACCGTGAGGCCGCAGACGATGCGCAGCGCCAGCGCGATCTGCTGCGTCGCCGGCAGCTCGGGATGGCAGCAGACGAACAGCAGTCGCAGGATGTCGTCCTTGTAGTGCTCGCCGTCCAGCCGCTCGGCCATCGGCGTCTCGACATCGTCGAGGTCGGAGAGCTGCTCCTCGTCGGGCAGCTCGGTCTGTCTGGCGCGCCGCCGCACATCGTCCATCGCGGCGTTGCGCCCCACCATGATCAGCCAGGCCGCGGCGTCGCGCGGCGGGCCGTTCTGCGGCCAGGTCTTGAGCGCCCGCAGGCACGCCTCCTGGAACGCTTCCTCGGCCGTATCGAGATCCCGGAAGTAGCGCAGCAGGGCCCCCATCGCCTGGGGACGCGCGGCGGACAGAACCGGGTCGATCCAGCCGAGGTCGTTCATGCCGCCGGTTTCTTCTCGGCCGGCAGGTGGCTCTCGTGCATCTCGGCGACGGGCCGGATCTCGTAGCTGCCCGTGCTCGGGTTGGCCTTGGCGAGATCCTTGGCCACGTCGATGGCGGCGTCGAGCGAGGCGCAGTCGACGATGTAGAAGCCCAGCAGCTGCTCCTTGGTCTCGGCGAACGGCCCGTCGATCACCATGTCCTCGCGGCCCTTGCGGAGCGTGGTGGCGGCGGTGGTCGGCAGCAGGCGCGCTACCGGGCCCAGCCGGCCCTGTGCGGCGAGCTTGTCGTGCACGCCATGGAGCCGGGTCATCGTCTGGTCGTGGTGCTCCTTGGACCACGAACCGACGGCTTCTTCGACGTTGTAGCAAAGGATGGCGTAAAGCATGGGAACAGGCCTCTCATTACCTAGGACGTAACCGGGGGCTGGTTTCCGACAGCCCGACTCGAAGAATTTCAGTCTTCCGACGGGGTTGGATTCTCGAACGGCGTGCCGGCTTTCAGGATGCGGAAGCGGCCGTCCTGGATCTCGGCGCCGGTGACGATGCCGGTGCGGGCGCTGCCGCCGTCGAGGCCCAGTCGGTCGCCCTCGAAGGCGTGCGGATCGTCCATGCCGCTGATCTTGCGGTGCTTGTCCGGCGGCGTATGGCCGTGGACCACCAGGGTGCCGCCGAAGCCCTGCTTCCAGTCGAGGAAGCCGTGGTTGATCCAGGCCCAGCGCGCCTCGGTGAAGACCAGCCACGGCCGGGCGAGGAACTCGTCCTGCTCGGCGTGCGGGTCGAGCCCGCCATGGACGAACAGCGTGTTGCCGAGCCGCACGTGGCTGCGCATCTGCTGCAGCCGGTGCACGACCTCGTCGCCCAGCGCCTCCTTGAGCAGCGCCTGGTCGGCGTGCGAAGCGGGACGGCCGACCGCCTCCGCCATCTGGTCGACCAGCAGGTGGCCGCCCATGCGCTTGGAGAGCCACATGGTCTCGGCCTTGTGTGCATGCGGGCCGCCGACCACCGTCAGCATCATCATGATCTCGTGGTTGCCCATCAGGCGGTCGACATGGTCGACGCCGTGCGCCTCCTCGTTGCGCGCCCAGAGCTTCAGCACGCCCGCGCTGTCGGGGCCGCGGTTGATCATGTCGCCGAGATAGACGAGGCGGCTCTTCGCCTTGGCCTCGCCGGCGAGCGTGGCGATCGATTTCAGGAGTGCGTCGAGCTCGGCCGCGCAGCCGTGCACGTCGCCGATGGCGAACACGGTTTCGCCCTTCACGTCGAAGGGCGCGGGCTTCCACTCGGAGACGGAGACGGGCAGGTCGGCCATGGCGGCCAAGTTAGACCTAACCGGCGCGGCGCTCCACCAAGGTCGGCGGCTTGCGGTCGAACTCGTCCTTGATGGTGCGGTTGAGGTCGAAGCGCACCTTGCCGGCATCGGGACGGTTCACCCAGAGATGCGCCGCCAGGATGTATTTGTCGGCCTCCAGCGCCTCGACGCCGATCGCCGCCACGTGCATGACCCGCTGGTCGCGCTCGATGATGGTCTTGAGCTTGGCGATGGCCACGCCGACATCGTCGTTGACGGGACGCGGCACCAGCAGGTCGACGCGGGCGGTGTCGTTGCGCGTCGGCACGCGCACGATCTCGCCCCACAGCTTGCCGTTCGGGATGACGGCCCGCGTGTTGTCGTCCATGTCGATCTCGCTGAAGAACAGGTTGATCTCGCGCACCATGCCCGCGACGCCGCCGGTCTCGATGCGGTCGCCGACATGGAAGGGCCGGAAGACCACCAGCATGATGCCGGCGGCGAGGTTGGAGAGCGTGCCCTGCAGCGCGAGGCCGACCGCGATGCCGAGCGCGCCCAGCACGGCGACGAAGCTCGTGGTGGCGATGCCGAAGGTCGTCAGAACGGCGATGAAGGTGAAGACGAGGACGATGTAGCGCGCGGCGTTGGACAGGAAGAGCGCCACGGTGAGGTCGATGCGTGGCGACTTCTTCAG
>SCVT01000707.1 GCA_004296815.1 Reyranella sp.
ATCTTTGCCACCAGCGCCGTGAGCTGGTCGGCGCAGATGCCCCAGCCTTCGTGGAAGCCCATCTTCTCGTGGGCCTCCTTGTCCTCGACGGTCCAGTGGCGCACGCGCGCCGTGTAGCGCGTCTTGCCGCCTTCATCCTCGAAGGTGACGATCAGGAGCATGAACGGCTTGGCCGACGGCTCCCACGCCCGGGTGAAGGCGTCGGTCGAGACCAGCCGCTCGTTCGGCACGACCTCGAGGTAGGTGCCGTGATTGGGCATGTCCTGGCCCTCGGGGCTGCGCATCACGAACAGGCCCGAACCGCCCGGGCGCACGTCGAGCTCGACGAACGGCGTGGTCCAGGGCTTGGGTGCGAACCACTGCTTCAGCAGTTCCGGGTCGGTCCAGGCGCGGTAGAGCTTCTCGCGGGGCGCGTCGATCAGGCGGGTCAGCACCAGCTCGCGGTCGGCGGGGAAAGAGGCGGTCATTTCAAGGCTCCTGTGAGGTCGTTCTGTCCCAAGGACGAACGGGGCGGCCGCCAACCGACACCTCGTGGAACTTTTTTTAGCGGCCCCCAGGAGTGACGCCGCCATACTCGTGGGCAACGCGGCCGTTCCAGCCGTAGCCGACATAGCCACCCGCCGCGTCGTAGAGATAGTCGAACCCCTGCAGGAACTGGCGGCCGGTGTTCACGAACACCGTGGCGTCGTGCACGACCTCGACCTTCTCCGGGTGGAGCGGGTTGCCCCGGCCACCCACGCGCAACGCGTACCAGGCGGGCTGCGGGCGCTGGCGGTCGGGCAGGAAGACCTCGATGCGCGTTCCGTCCGGCGCCGCCGCACCGCGCCGCAGCCGTGTGCCCGCGGGCGGCGACAGGAACATGTAGTTGATGCCGGTATCCATCAGCATCGTGCCGCGGCCAGAGATGCCATCGACCGACAGCGTCATCGGCGCACCGTTCCAGTCGGGTACGCCAGGCGGGTGCGCCTTGGGCGCGAGCTTCACGAAGGCCATGTGACGCGTCAGCTCCGGCGTCATGCCGAGATGAACGCCCGTGCGGGTGATCACGTAGCCCGGCCGCACCGAGCTGACCGGCCTTCCCGAGGCGAGCGAGACCAGCGAGATGAACGGGTTCTTCGGCACCGACGCGGCGGTGCCCTGCGCGGACTCGCGGTCGAAGCCCACGCCCATGAAGCCCACGTTGCGCGGGTTCTGCTCGGGGCGGCAGTCGCGGGCATGTTCCATGCAGGTGATGTGGCTGACGCGCAGCACCTGCACGCGCGCGGTGGCGACGGGCGAGCGCTCGTTGCGGTGGATGACCACGTCGGTCAGCCAGTGCTCGCCGTTCAGGATGCGGCCACTGCTGTTGTAGACGATGCGGCCCGGACCCTGCGCGACATCGCCCGGTCCCGGCGTGAAGTGCTCCGCCGAGGTGACGAGGCCCGTCGAGCCGGTATCCATGCCGAACCAGCGCGGCTTGGCTCCGCGCAGGCCGATCCAGACCTGCGGCACGTGCTCCATGGCGACCGGTCCGTTGGCGAAGGGGATCTCGAGCGCCTCGTGCCCCTCGTAGGCACGCCACGGCTCCTGCGCGTGCACAGGCGCAATGGCGAAGGCGAGCGCGAGGGCGGCGGCGAAATTGTGGCGGAGGGTCATCGTGGCAAAACCTTGGCGAAGCCTGCCACGGTCTGCAACACAATCGGTGCCTACCTTGGGTCAGGCGACGAACCCGACATTTGGCCCGTCGCCGGGAAGGATGATTGTCATGACCTGCTTCAGCCCGGTGCTTCCGCTGTCTCTTCTGATCCTCGGCCTCGGCGCCGCCGGCGTCGCCGCGCAGGCGGCCGACAACGGCTTTCGCGATCCCCAGAGCGGCAAGGTATGGACTCCCGACAATGTCGGCCAGGACGGCAAGCCCGTCGCGCCGGCGGACCGCGCCTTCGACCCCAGCGGCCAGGTCGTGAGCTCACGCGGCGTGATTGAGCAGCACGTCCCGGTCACGTTCCTGACCACAGTGCCGATCACCGCCGGCCCATCGACGCCGCTGGTCGAGATCGGCGAGGCGGCGCTGCGCGTGATCCCGGGCGATCGCT
>SCVT01000708.1 GCA_004296815.1 Reyranella sp.
AGCTCGCGGAGCAGCGGCAGCACGTCGCCGGCCAGGTACTTGCGGTGCGGGTCGGCGGGATCCTCGAGCTTCTCGATCAGCTCGTTGGGGCCGACGATGCCGTCCTCCAGCAGCACGTTGCCGAGCCACTGCGCGGCCAGGATGCCGTTGGTGAAGGTCGAGTGGAACTTGCCGCGGTGGCGCGTGACGTGGATCTTGTTCGACGAAACCGCCGGCCCGAGATAGCCGAGCTCGCGGCGCTGGCCGGAATATTCCTTGTCCTGGATCATCACCGGCTTGCCGTTGGCGCCGATCACCGGCTTGCCCTTGCTGTCACGCTTGGCGACCGTGACGGTCCGCGGCGCCTGCCCGGGCACCGGCGCGAGACCGGGCTTCACGTCGCCGACCGGCCGGACCTCGTAGCGCACGCGCACCTCGTCGGGGCGGCGCTCGGCGCCGCGGCGCTTCTTGCGGAGCGTGAGATCGCGCCACGACATCTTCTGGATCGGCCAGACGCCGGTGTCCTGCGGCAGCCAGTAGGGATTGCGCTGGCCCTTGAAGGCGACCCAGGCCGCGCACTTCACGCGGTCCGCCGTGTCGTTGCCCTGGTCGTCGAGGATGATGCGGGTGACCTCGAAGCCGAGGCAATCGTCGATCCTGTCGTCGATGTCCCAGGCGATGTAGGCGACCTCGTTGTTCGCGTACGCCCGCACCGACGTGATCTTGCCCATGACGCGCCCCCGCTACGTTCGTGGCAGTAACCGAAGCGTAAAGTAACCATGGGTTGTGTCAATGCGGTGACGCCGATGTTGCAACGACCGACCCTTTCCGCGAAGAAGTCGGCATGGATACGATCGCTGCTCTCTCGCCGTCTGACCGCACAGTGTCTGAACATTTCGACGTGCTCATCGTGGGCGCGGGTCTTTCGGGCATCGGCGCCGCCTGGCACCTGCAGAAGGAATGCCCGGGCAAGAGCTACGCGATCGTCGAGGCACGGAACGCGAGCGGCGGGACGTGGGACTTGTTCCGTTACCCCGGCGTCCGCTCGGACTCCGACATGTACACGCTGGGCTACCGTTTCCGACCGTGGAAGGACGCCAAGGCGATCGCCGACGGTCCCTCGATCCTGAGCTACGTCCGCGAGGTCGCGAGCGACCACGGCATCGACGCCAGGATCCGCTACGGCCACAAGGTGGTCAGTGCCTCGTGGTCGACGCCGGACGCCAGGTGGACGGTCGAGATCGATCGCGGCGGCGAGCGGGTCTTCATCTCCTGCGGCTTCCTCTGGATGTGCAGCGGCTACTATCGTTACGAGAAGGGTTACGTGCCGGAGTTCGCCGGCATCGACGGCTACAAGGGCCGCATCGTCCATCCGCAGCACTGGCCCGAGGATCTCGACTACGCGGGCAAGAAGGTCGTGGTGATCGGCTCGGGCGCCACGGCCGTGACGGTGGTGCCGTCGATGGCCGAGACGGCGGCGCACGTCACCATGCTGCAGCGCTCGCCGACCTACGTGGTGGCGCGGCCGGCACAGGACCCGATCGCCAACAAGCTGCGGGCCCGCCTGCCGCTCAAGCTCGCCTACATGATGACGCGCTGGAAGAACGTGCTGCTCGGCATGTATTTCTACCAGATGTGCAAGCGCAAGCCGGAGAAGGTGAAGGGCCTGATCCTGGGCGGCGTGCGCCAGATGCTGGGGCCGGACTACGACGTCGATACGCACTTCACGCCGAGCTACAACCCGTGGGACCAGCGGCTCTGCCTGGTGCCCGACGCCGATCTCTTCCGCGCGATCCGCAAGAAGAAGGTCACGGTCGTCACCGACAACATCGAGACCTTCACCGACAAGGGCATCAAGCTTAAGTCTGGCGCCGAGCTGGAGGCCGACATCGTGGTGATGGCGACGGGTCTAGTGCTGCAGCCGTTGGGTGGCGCGAAGCTGGTCGTCGACGGCAGCCCCGTCGAGCCGCCCAAGACCATGATCTACAAGGGCATGATGTATTCCGACGTGCCGAATCTCGCCTCGGTGTTCGGCTACACCAACGCGTCGTGGACGCTGAAGGCCGATCTCGTCTGCGAGTATGTCTGCCGCCTGCTGAACCACATGGACCGCAAGGGCTACCGGCAGGCGACGCCGCGCAACAACGATCCCACGCTCACCGAGGAGCCGTGGGTCAGCTTCTCCTCGGGCTACATCCAGCGCGCGCTGGCGCATCAGCCCAAGCAGGGCAGCAAGCGGCCGTGGAAGCTCTACCAGAACTACGCGCTGGATCTCGTCAGCCTGCGCTACGGCTCGGTCAAGGACCGGGCCATGACGTTCACGAAGTAGCTACTTCTCCAGCAGCCCGTCGAGGCGGTCGTAGCTCGTCGACATGCCTTGCTCCATGCCGGACTTCATCACCATGTCGCGCGTCGCCGCCGAGGCGTAGACGATCGTCATGGTCATGGTGGTCTTGCCGGCCTTCTCGGTGAAGATCGTCGTGATCGTCGTCTCGCCACCGGTCCAGTCCTCGTCGAACTTTTCGGTATGGACGATGCGCTCCGGCGCCACGATTTCCTTGAACGTCGCGGTGAGGCCCATCGAGGTCTTGCGGTTGGTATGGGCCCATTCGTAACGGCTCTTGCCGCCGGGCCTGAGCTCGATGGTGCAGACCGGCATCGACCAGCCCTCGGGCCCCAGCATCCAGCGCTTCACCAGCTCGGGCCTGGTGAAGGCCTCGAACACCAGCTCGCGCGGCGCGTCGAAGGTGCGGGTGACGACGATCTCGCGGTCGCCCTGGGGGACCAGCTTCATGGCGTGCTTCACTTGTGGCCTCCCTGGCGAACTCCCTCGCGGACGCGCTTCTTCGGCCGACGTTCGGCCTTCATCTCCTCGAGCACCGCATCGAGGGCGTCGAAGCGCGCCGCGAAGAGCTCGCGCTGGTGCTCCAGCCACGAGGTCGCCTGGGCAAGCGGCTTGGTCTCGAGCCGGCAGGGCCGGCGCTGCGCGTCCAGGCCGCGCGACACCAGCCCGGCCTGCTCCAGCACCTTGATGTGCTTGGAGATGGCGGGCTGGCTCATGTCGAAGGGCCGGGCGAGTTCCATGACCGAGGCCTCGCCCCGGGCGAGGCGGGCGACGATGGCGCGCCGCGTGGGATCGGAGAGGGCGGCGAAGGTCGCGTCGAGATAGGCAGCCTGCATGACATAACCAAATAGTTATAGAACTATCTGGTTATGTCGTACGGGAAGACTGCCGTCAAGCGGCCTTGCGGTACGGCAGCTCGTCGAGGGCGGGCAGGGCAGGACCGCCGATCTGGCGCACAAGCGCGCCGAGGTCGTAGTGGAAGCGCTCGCTCACCATCAGCCCCTCCCTGAAAGAGAGCACGACGACGAAGGGCTGCACGATGGTGCGGCCGGTAGGCTCGATGCCGAGGAAGCGGCCGATGTGGCGGCCGTGCCAGGTCGCCTCGGCCATGCAGACATCGTCGGCGGTCCAGGCCGAGACCTGGCCCGGCCCGCGCTTTACCTCGACGTCGAAGGTGGTCCACCATTGCCGGTAGTGCGCCGCGGCGGCCTCGCGGCCCAGCCAGGTCTGGCCGGTGGCGAGGTCGTCGAAGCGGCACTCGGGATGCAGGGTGGCGAGCGTGCCCTCCATGTCCTGTTCGTTCTCGGCGATGAGGTGGCGGCGGGCGAGGTCGGCGAGCTGCTGGTTCATGTCGGTTGCTCCTGATATATTCGAAGTCTGATAACATATAAGAAGGCTGATATGACTCGCAAGGTGGCGGTTCCCGGTCCCGGGGAGGGCAAGCGCGGGCCGGAGGGGCATCTCGGCTACCTGGTGCGCCAGGCCAACGTGGCGGTCCGGCAGGCCATGGAGACGGCACTGGCCGACGTCGACGCGACGCCGGCCCAGTTCGCGGTGCTGACCATGATCGTGAACTATCCCGGCGTTTCTGGCGCGGACCTTGCACGCCTCACCTTCCTGACGCCGCAGACGATCAACGTGATCGTCCGCAACCTGGAGAAGGGCGGCTCGATCCAGAAGGCGGCCGATGCCTCGCACGGCCGCATCCTGAGGCTGACTGCCACGGCGCAGGGACAGGCGCTGCTGAAGCGCTGCCGGGCCCGGGTCCAGGAGGTCGAGGGGCGGATCGCGGGCCTGCTCGGCCGCGAGGAGGAGAAGGTGGTGCGGCGCTGGCTGGCGGCGGTCGGCGAGAAGCTGACCGAGGAAAGGTGAAGAAGGGCCTATCGGGCCCGCTGATAGAAGGCATTTGGAATATTTAGTGGACGGATAGTCCGGGCCACCCGATCATCTTTGGGGAGCCGCTGTAACGCAGCCGTCACGAACGGCCTGTAGGGCCAGCTCCGCAGGGATTTTGGGGAAGCTAGAGGGGGACAGAATGATCGATCGCAGCATCATCAGGCGTGCCACGCTCGCGGGCGCCGCCGCTCTCGCCGTGGTGGGCCTCAGCCTGCCGGCGATGGCGCAGAAGACCAGGCTCACCGTCTACACCGCGCTGGAGAACGACCAGCTCGATCCGTTCAAGAAAGCGTTCGAGGCCGACAACCCCACGATCGAGATCGCCTGGGTGCGCGACTCGACCGGCGTCATGACGGCCAAGCTGATCGCCGAGAAGGACAATCCCCGCGCCGACATCATCTGGGGCCTCGCGGCATCCAGCACGGCGCTGTTCGCCACCATGGGCATGCTCGAGCCCTACACGCCGGTCGGCGCCGACAAGCTGAAGCCCGCCTTCCGCAGCGGCAAGACGCCGGACACATGGATCGGCATGGACGCCTACCTGTCGCTCGTCTGCTTCAACACGGCCGAGGGCAAGAAGGGCAATAAGCCGGTCCCGGCAAGCTGGGCCGACCTGATCAAGCCCGACTACAAGGACTCGATCGTGATGCCGAACCCTGCCTCGTCGGGCACCGGCTACCTCACCATCGCGGCCTGGCTGCAGATCATGGGCGAGGACGCGGGCTGGAAGTACATGGATGCGCTCCACCAGAACATCGCACAGTACATCCACTCCGGCTCGGCGCCCTGCGTGCAGGCTGCCAAGGGCGAGCGCCTGATCGGCATCGGCCTCGACATGCGCGGAGCCTCGGAGAAGACCAAGGGCGCGCCGATCGACCTGATTGTGCCGAAGGAAGGCCTGGGCTGGGAGCTCGAGGCGACGGCGATCATGAAGGGCACCAAGAACCTCGACGCGGCCAAGAAGCTCGCCGACTGGGCCGTCACCACGAAGGCCAACGATCTCTATGCCAAGACCTATGCGGTCGTGGCGCTGCCGGGGGTCAAGGCCGCGCCGGTCAACTACCCGGTCAATGCCGAGCCGGCCATGATCAAGAACGACATGGAGTGGATGGCCAAGAACCGCGAGCGCATCCTCGCGGAGTGGACCAAGCGCTACGACGGGAAGTCCGCTCCCAAGCGGTGAGTTCCTACCTCCAGGTCCGGAACCTCGCGAAGCGTTTCGGCGACTTCACGGCCCTCGGCGACGTCTCTCTCGACGTCGGCGAGGGCGAGTTCGTGTGCTTCCTCGGCCCCTCGGGCTGCGGCAAGACCACGCTTCTGCGCGCCATCGCGGGCCTCGACCCGCAGAGCGCCGGCACGATCCACCAGAAGGGGCGCGACGTCTCGGCCCTGCCGCCGGCCAAGCGCGACTTCGGCATCGTCTTCCAGTCCTACGCGCTCTTTCCCAACCTGACGGTGGCCGACAATGTCGGCTACGGGCTGGTCAGCCGCCGCGAGAGCAAGGCGGCGATCAAGGCCCGCGTCGCCGAGCTGCTGGCGCTGGTCGGCCTGCCCGATGCCGGACCGAAATATCCCGCGCAGCTCTCTGGCGGCCAGCAGCAGCGCGTCGCGCTCGCCCGTGCGCTCGCGACCTCGCCCGGCCTGCTGCTGCTCGACGAGCCGCTGTCGGCGCTCGACGCCCGCGTTCGCTTGCGCCTGCGCCACGAGATCAAGGCGCTGCAACGCCGATTGGGCGTCACCACCATCATGGTGACGCACGACCAGGAGGAGGCGCTGACCATGGCCGATCGCATCGTGGTGATGAACCACGGCGCCATCGAGCAGGTCGGCACGCCGCAGGAGATCTACCGGCGGCCGGCCTCGGCCTTCGTGGCAGACTTCGTGGGCTCGATGAACTTCCTGTCCGGCACCCTGACCGCGCCCGACAAGGTGCGCGTCGCCGGCATCGACTTCGCCTGCGCAGCCCAGGACGGGCTGGCGCCGGGGCAGAAGGTCAACCTCTGCATCCGCCCTGAGGACGTGCGCGTGCGCGACCTGCCGGCCGACATCCAGAACCGGGTGCCGGTCGAGGTCGCCAACCTCGACTTCGTCGGCGCCTTCTGCCGCGCCACGCTGACGGCGCGTGCCGCGGCCGAGGTGGCGATGACCGCGGATTTCTCGAGCAACCTGATCCGCGACCTGGGCGTCGATCTCGGTACCAAGCTCGACGTCGCCCTGCCGCCGGACCGGCTCAGGGTCTTCGCCGCTTGAGCCTCGCGCTCCCCACGTCGAAGGTCGGGCTGTCGCGCGACGACCTGATGATGCGCGCGGGCGTCGTGCTGCTGGCGCTGGTGCTGCTGGTGATCGTCGCCCTGCCGCTCTGGTCGCTGCTCGCCAAGGGCTTCGAGGACCGCGACGGCAAGTTCGTCGGGCTGGCCAACTACATCACCTACTTCTCGACGCCCTCGCTGGTCGTCTCGGCCGTCAACAGCTTCAAGGTGGCCGCGATCGCCACCGTGATCGTGGTGCCGCTCGCCTTCCTCTACGCCTATGCGCTGACGCGCGCGGTCCTGCCGATGCGCTGGCTGTTCCAGGGCGTGGCGCTGATCCCGATCTTCGCCCCCTCGCTGCTGCCGGGCATCGCGCTGATCTACCTGTTCGGCACGCAGGGCTTCTTCAAGGCGCTGCTGGGCGGCGGCTCGATCTACGGCATCGACGGCATCGTGATCGCGCAGGTCTTCTACTGCTTCCCGCATGCCACCCTGATCCTGGTGACGGCGCTGGCGACTGCCGATGCGCGGCTCTACGAGGCGGCTGACGTGCTGGGTGCCTCCAAGATCCGCGTGTTCTTCACGGTGACCTTGCCCGGCGCCAAGTACGGCCTGATCAGCGCGGCGCTGGTCGTGTTCACGCTGGTCATGACGGATTTCGGCATCGCCAAGGTGATCGGCGGCAACTTCAACGTGTTGGCGACCGACGTCTACAAGCAGGTGATCGGCCAGCAGAACTTCTCGATGGGCGCCGTGGTCGGCATGGTGCTGCTGGCGCCGGCGGCGCTGGCCTTCGTCGTCGACCATCTGGTACAGCGCAAGCAGGTGGCGCTGCTGACGGCACGCGCCGTACCCCTGGTGCCGCGGCCCAAGCTCGGGCGCGATCTCTTCTTCACGATCTTCTGCACGATCGTGGCGCTCTGCATCCTCGCCATCCT
>SCVT01000709.1 GCA_004296815.1 Reyranella sp.
GCACGGCCAGCTCGAGCAGGCTCATGCCGTAGGTCATCTGCATGAAGGTCGCGAAGTAGACTGCGGCGAGCCCGTAGCAGATGCGCTCGGCGACGCCGGTCCCCAGCAGGCCGAGCACGCGGGGCGACAGCGCCGCGCGCATCGAGGGGCGCTTGGCGTCGCCGCGCGTATGGCCGGCGCTGCCACGGCCGACCGTGAAGAAGAGGCTGAGGCAGGCGGCCAGCGAGAGCACGCCGACGCAGAGCAGCCAGCCGCGCCAGCCGATCGCCGAGCCGACGGCGGCGGCCATCGGCACGCCCACGACCAGGGTGAGCGACTGGCCGCTCATGACCCAACCCAGCGCACGGCCGCGCTGGCTGTCGGGCACACGGCCCGAGACCTCGGCAAAGACCACGCCGGTGAAGGCGCCCGCACAGCCGCCGCCCACGGTCGCCCAGACCGCGACCCAGAAGAAGGAACCTGCGGCGGCCTGCGCCGCGAGCGTGAGCGCCAGCAGGAAGGGCGCGGCGATCAGCAGCGGTCGCCGTCCAATGACGTCCGACATCCAGCCGCCCAGGGCCGAGGTGAATCCCCAGGCCGTCGCCGTCAGGGAGACGAGGTTGGCGACCAGTGGCATGGCCACGTCGAGGTCCTGTGCCATATCGATCAGGAACGGCGCGCGCGTCGTGCCGCTCGAGGTCGCGGCGAACGAGCCGAGGCAGGCCGCGCCGATCAGCGCCCACGGCAGGTTGCGCGAGGAGGGGGCCGGAACGCTCATCCGCCGGCCGTCCCCAGCCGCGCGCGGTCGAGCCGGAGCCGCGGATCGATCGCGGCATAGAGTAGGTCGACGAAGAAGTTGATGGCGACGAAGATGAACGAGACCATGACCAGGTAGGCGGCCATCACCGGAATGTCGGCGAACTGCACCGACTGGATGAAGAGCTGCCCCATGCCGGGCCACTGGAAGACCGTCTCGGTGATGATCGAGAAGGCGATGAGGCCACCGACCTGGATGCCGATGACGGTGATCACCGGCAGCAGCGTGTTCTTCAAAGCATGCCGGAAGTGGACCGCGCGGTCGGTGAGGCCGCGCGCACGGGCGAACTTGATGTAGTCGGCGCGCAGCACCTCGAGCATCTGCGAGCGCACGAGGCGCAGCACCAGGGTCATCTGGAACAGCGACAGGGTAAGGGAGGGCAGTACGATCGCCTTCAGTCCCGACGCCGTCACCAGTCCGGACTTCCACCAGCCGAAGCTCTCCGTCTCGCCGCGGCCGAACGAGGGGAAGCACCAGTCGGGCGACAGGCCGATCGCCGGCGCCCACGACTTGCACTCCACGGAGAAGATGTAGATCAGCAGGATGCCGATCACGAAGGTCGGCATGGCGACGCCGGCCAGTGAGAAGGTCATCACCGCGCCGCTGTCGACCGTGTTGCGCCGGAGGGCGGTCAGCACGCCGAGCGGGATTCCCATGGCGAGCGCCAGCAGGGCCGCGACGAACACCAGCTCCAGGGTCGCCGGCATGCGCTCGACGATCAGATCGGAGACCGGCCGGGCCAGCCGATAGCTCTTGCCGAAGTTGCCGTGCAAGGCGTTGCCGAGGAAGCGCGCGAACTGGATGACGACCGAGTCTTCCAGCCCGAGATCGGCGCGCATCTCGGCACGATCGGCCGGCGACGCCTCCTGGCCCACCATGTTGTTCACCGGGTCGCCCACGAAGTTGAACAGCACGAAGCACAGGAACGACACCGCCAGCATGACCGCCAGCGACTGCAGGAGGCGTGAAACGATGAAAGCCAGCATGCGCCGGCTTTCACTCTAGGTCATGAGGAGCGTTACGTCCTCACTTGATCTTGCCGTATTTGAAGTTCGGCGAGTCGTTGGCGAAGATCGGCATCGTGACCTTGTCGCTCATCGCCCAGACGATGAGCTGGTGATGCAGCGGCAGGTAGGGCATGTCGGCCACGACCTGCGCCCAGGCATCGGCGATCATCTTGTCGCGCTTGGCCTGGTCGACCTCCTTCAGCATGCCGTCGGCCAGCTCGTCGAGCTTGGCGTTCGAGTAGCCGGTGAAGTTCCAGCTCCCGACCTTCTTGGCCGCGTCGCTGGTCTGGTAGAGGAAGGTGAAGACGTAGTGCGAGTCGAGCGTCGGCACGCCCCAGCCCAGCAGGAAGAACGAGGAGTCCTTCTTCTGCAGCTTGGGGAAGTGCAGGGTCTTCGAGCGCGCCTGCAGGTCGACCTTGATGCCGATCTGCGCCAGCATGCCGGTGACGGCCTGGCAGATCTGCTCGTCGTTGTTGTAGCGGTCGTTGGGGCAGTCGAGCGTCACCGAGAAGCCGTTGGGATAGCCCGCTTCGGCCATCAGCTTCTTGGCGGCGGCGACGTCGTACTTCAGGCGTCCGTCGAGCGCCGGCGTATGGCCGTGCACACCCGGCGAGGTGACGAGGCCGGCGGGCGCGGACAAGTTGCGCATCACCTTGGCCTTGATCGCGTTGACGTCGATCGCCTGGTACATCGCCTGGCGCACGCGCTTGTCGGCGAACGGGTTCTTGCCCTTGACGTCGGAGTACTTGAGCTCCGCGGCGCCCATGTCGAGGCCGAGGAAGATCGAGCGGACCTGCGCGGTCTCCTCGGTCTTCAACCCGGCGGTCTGCTTGATGCGCGCGATGTCCTGCAGCGGCGCGTCGAGCACGAAGTCGACCTGGCCCGAGATCAGCGCGGCGACGCGGGTCGCCGGTTCCTTGATCGGCGTGTAGACCAGCTCGTCAGGATAGGCGGGGAACTCCTTGGCGCCCCAATAGGTCGGGTTCTTGGCCATCACCGTGCGCACGTCGGGGTCGCGCTGCTTCAGCGTGTAGGGCCCGGTGCCCATCGCGTTGCGGACCGCGTAGGTCTCTTCCTTGTCCTTGTAGCTCTGCGGCTTGGTGACGTTGTGCTTCTCCGACCACGCCTTCGACATGATCAGGATCGAGGTCGTGTAGTCGGGCAGGATCGGGTTCGGCCCGCTGGTGATGATGTGCACCGTCATCGGATCGACCGCCTTCACTTCCTTGATGGAGGAGATGTAGGAACGGAAGTCGGAGGTCGGCGCGAGCGCGCGGTTGTAGCTGAACACCACATCGTCGGCGGTGAACGGCGTGCCGTCGCTGAACTTGACGTCGGGCCGCAGCTTGAATTCCCAGGTGTCGGGCGCGACCGGCTTCCACGAGGTGGCGAGACCCGGCACCTTCGCGAGCTTCGGATCGCGGCTGATCAGGCCCTCGTAGACGTGATTGTTCATCGCCGTCGTCGGGCCCTCGTTCTGCGAGTGCGGGTCCATCGTGAGCGCGTCGCCCTGGCTCGCCCAGCGCAACGTCTTTGCCTCGACCATCGATGCCAACGAAATAGCCGCGGCCGCGAGTGCCGCCATCCGAGCAACGAACATCGTCATTGCCTCCTGCAGTTGTTATGCAGGGGACCCTAGCGGCGCTCCG
>SCVT01000710.1 GCA_004296815.1 Reyranella sp.
CGCGGATCGCGCCGGCGACCAGGTCGACCAGCGGTCCGGGCTGCGTGTAGAACGACTCGCCCGATACCTCGACCTTGTTGTACTCGATCGTGCCGTTGCCGCCGAGGCTCGCATTGGCGCGCTCCATGCGCGCCTTCAGGTGCTCGAGCAGCTTCTTGGAGGTCCAGAGATCGTTGAAGCGCGTATTGAAGCGCGCATGGGCGACGGCGGGGGCAATGTTGGTCGCCTTGTTGCCGACATCGACGGTGGTGAACTGCAGCGACGTCGGCTGGAAGTGCGTGCTGCCCTGGTCGATCGGCTCGCGGACCAGCGCCTCGATGATGGCGGTGAGCCGGTGGATCGCGTTGTCCAACCGCTCGGGGTAGCCGACATGGCCCTGCACGCCACGCACCGTGAAGTCGACCGTCATGCTGCCGCGCCGGCCGATCTTCATCATGTCGCCGAACTTCTTCGAGCTGGTCGGCTCGCCCACGATGCAGGCGTCGATCTTCTCGCCGCGGTCGGCGAGCTTCTTCAGCATCTTGACCGTGCCGTTGACGGCCGGCCCCTCCTCGTCGCCGGTGATCAGCAGGCTGATCGAGCCGCCGAAGGTGGTGCCGCGCCGGGCGACGAAGCGCGCCGCCGCTTCCGTGAAGGCCGCAATCGCGCCCTTCATGTCGGCGGCGCCGCGCCCGAACAGATAGCCCGCCGAGAGCTCGGCCGAGAATGGCCCGATCGTCCATGACGAGAGGTCGCCCACCGGCACCACGTCTGAATGGCCCGCGAAGCAGAGATGGCGGCCGTTGCCGTTCTTGTCCTCGCCGATGCGTGCATAAAGATTGGCCACGTCGTCGGTGCCGGCCTGGGTGAAATCCATGCGCTCGCAGCGGAAGCCGATCGGCGCCAGCGTGCGCTCGAGGAGCTGCAACGCGCCGGCCTCGCGTGGCGTCACGCTCTCGCAGCGCACGAGCGAGCGCGTCAGTTCAATGACATCGGTGGCGGCGGAAGCGTGCGTGTCAGGCATGGCCGGACACTACCCCCCGCCCCCACCAAAGAGAAGGGCGCCGGCTGCTGTAAGGCCGGCGCCCAGTCGATCTGAGAGAGGAAGATAGTCTTGCTTGCTTGATCTGACGTCAGGCCACCAGGCGGTCCGCCTCCATGAGGTTGACCGACACGAGCTGGCTGACGCCCTGCTCGGACATGGTCACACCGTAGAGGCGGTCCATGCGCGCCATGGTGACGCGATGGTGGGTGATGATGAGGAAGCGCGTGTCGGTGCGGCCGGCGATGTCGTTCACCAGGCCGCAGAAGCGCTCCACGTTGAGGTCGTCCAGCGGTGCGTCCACCTCGTCCAGCACGCAGATCGGCGCCGGGTTGGTCATGAACACGGCGAACAACAGCGAGAGGGCGGTCAAAGCCTGTTCACCACCCGACAGCAGCGACATCACCTGCAGCTTCTTGCCCGGCGGCGAGGCGTGGATCTCGAGGCCGGCCTCGAGCGGGTCCTCCGACTCGGTGAGGCGCAGCTCGGCCTTGCCGCCGCCGAACAGCTTGGTGAAGAGCTGCTGGAAGTGGCCGCTCACCTGCTCGAAGGCGACGAGGAAGCGCTCGCGGCCCTCGCGGTTCAGGCTCTGGATGCCCTGGCGCAGGCGGCCGATGGCGGCGACCAGGTCGTCGCGCTCAGTCGTCATGCCGGTGATCTGCTGCTCGAGCTCGTTGGCCTCTTCCTCCGCCCGCAGGTTCACCGCGCCCATCGTCTCGCGCTCGTGCACCAGCCGCTCGAGCTTGTGCTCGGCCTTCTCGAGCTCCGGCAGCTCCTCGATCGACTGGACCTCGGCCAGCGCCAGCACGCCGTCGGGCTCGCAGCGCAACCGCTCGACGATGCGCTCGACCACGGCCTCGCGGTCCTTGGTCGCCTGCTCCATCAGGCCCTCACGGCGCACGCGGCTCTCGCGCGCCTGGCCCATCTCGGTCTCGGCCTGCTTCAGCGCCTTGTCGGCCTCGCCGAGGCGGGTCTCGCCGATCGCGAGACGATCGGCCGCCTCCTGGCGGTTGGTCTCGGCCTTGGCGATCTCGTCGCCGAGCGCGAAGCGCTTGGCGTCGATCTCGGCGGGCTTGGCCGCCAGCTCGGCGATCGCGGCCTGTGTCTGCTCGCGACGGGCGTCGAGCTCGACGATCTGGCCGTCGGCATCACCCAGACGCTTGGCCCAGCCCTCGCGGTCCTGCGCGATCTGCGCCAGCCGCTCGACGCGCATGGCCGACTCGCGGGCCAGGCGCTCGCAGTTGCCCTCGGCCTCGACCAGCGCGGCCCGCAGCTCGGCGATGCGGGCGCGGAGCGCGCCTGCCGCGACGCGGTCGGCCTGGGTGTCGGAGATCGCGGAGAGCCGCGCCTCGCGGAAGGTGCGGCGCATCTCGGCGTCGGCGATGTCGCCCGCGACCTCGGTCACGGTCGTCTCGATGCCGGCCAGACGCGTGCGCAGCTGGTCGGTGCGACGCGCGATCTCGACATGGCGGTCGCGCGCCTGCGTGGCCAGCCGCTCGGCCGTGGCGACGGCCGACTGCGAGGCACGCTCGGCGGCGCGGGTGGCTTCACCGGCATCCTGCGTCTTGCGACGCGCGGCGTCGGCCACGCTACGCTCGTGCGCGCGGGCCTGGTCGACGCAGGTCTTCTCGGCGTCGCGGGCCGCGGCGAGCCAGGTCTTCTCGGCATCGGCGCGGGCCTGCTCGACGGTCTGCTCGGCCACGACACCGTCGATCTGATGGCGGATCTCGGCCAAGCGGTTGCGCTGGCTGAGGCGAACGGCGGCGCTCGACGGCGCGCCGGCGCGCATCGTGTAGCCGTCCCAGCGCCACACCGCGCCCTCGGCGGTGACGAGCTGCTGGCCGGGCTTCAGGCCGGGCTGCAGCGCCGCGCCGGTCGCATCGTCGGCGACGACGCCGATGAAGGCCAGTCGACGCGCCAGCTCGGGCAGCGTGTGGACGTGCGCCGAAAGCGGTGTGGCACCTTCGGGCAACGCCGGCGCATCGGCCAGCGGCTCGAGCGGCAGCCAGTGCGTCGGTGCCCCGCGGTCGGACGAGGCTTCAAGCTCGTCGCCGAACGCGGCGCCCAGCGCCTTCTCGTAGCCCGGCTCGACGGTCAGCGCGTCGAGCAGCGGCGGCCAGAGCGAATCGGCCGCCGACTTCAGCGCGGCGGCGACGCCCGCTTCCTCGGCGCGCAGCTTGGTCAGCCGCGCATTGGTCTTCTGCAGGGTCTCCACCGCCGTGGCATGGCTCGCTTCCGCAGCCTGGCGCTCGGCGGCGCGGGCGCGCTCCATGTCGAGGCGCTCGGCCTCGGCCTTGGCGACTGCGATGCGTGCGGCATCCGACTCGTAGCGCTCGGCCTCGCGGGCGGCCTCGATGGCCTCCTGGCCGGTGCGGCGCGCCTCGTCGAGCGCGGCGCGGGCCGCCTCGAGCTCGGCCTCGACCTCGGGCAGCGCCGGCAGGTTCGCGAGATCGCCCTGGATCTGCTGCTGCTGGGCGGCGACCTCGTCGCGGCGCACGGTCAGCCGGCGCAGGCGGTCCTGCAGCTCGGCAATCTCGCGGCTCACGCTCTGGCGCAGCGCTTCATCGTCGGCGATCTGGCGGTTGAGCCGGTCGTGCTCCGTCTCGGCGCCGGTGGTTTCGGTGTGGGCGGTATCGCGCGCCTGCTGGGCGGCGGCGGCGCGATCCTCCTCGCCGACCCGCTCCTCCTCGAGCCGGCCGCGCTGGCCGTCGAGATCGCCGATGGCGGTCTCGGCATCGCCCTTGCGGCCCTGCTCGCGGGCGAGATCCTGCTCGGTCTGCGCGAGGCGCGTCTCGGCCTCCTGCTGGGCGGCGGCGACGCGCTCGGCCTCCGCGGTCAGCGCATCGTGCGCCACGCGCAGGCGCTGGAGTGCTGCGGCCGCGGCGGCCTCGTCGTTGCGCAGCGGCGGCAGCGAGGTCGCGGCCTCGGCCTGCGCCGTGGTGGCGAGACCGACCAGGCGGGTCAGGTCAGAGACCTGCGCCTCGGCTTCCTTCAGGCGCTCGCCGGCATCGGCCAGCTCGCGCTCGGCATTGGCGAGCTTCAGCGCCAGGACGGCCGCTTCGGCGCGGCGGATATGGTCGGAGAGGTTGCGGTAGCGGCTGGCCTGGCGCGCCTGGCGCTTCAGGCCCTTGTGCTGCTCTTCCAGCGCCACCAGCACGTCCTGCACGCGCGCGAGGTTCTGCTCGGCGGCGCGCAGGCGCAGCTCCGCCTCGTGGCGGCGGGCATAGAGGCCGGTGATGCCGGCGGCCTCGTCGATGATCGAACGGCGGTCGGCGGGCTTGGCGTTGATCAGCGCACCGATGCGGCCCTGGCTGACCAGCGCCGTGGAGCGCGAACCCGTTGCCGCGTCGGCGAAGAGCGTCTGCACGTCACGGGCGCGGATCTCGCGGCCGTTCACCGAATAGGCCGAGCCGTGGCCGCGTTCGATGCGGCGCACGACATCGAGCTGGTCGGTGTCGTTGACCATGGCCGGCGCGGTGCGGGTCTTGTTGTCGAGCTGCAGCGTCACTTCAGCGATGTTGCGCGCCGGCCGCGTACCGGTGCCGGCGAAGATCACGTCCTCCATCTCCGAGCCGCGCATCTGCTTGGCCGAGGTCTCCCCCATCACCCACTTCAGCGCTTCCACGAGGTTCGACTTGCCGCAGCCGTTGGGCCCGACGATGCCCGTCATGCCGGCCTCGATGGCGAGCTCCGTCGGATCGACGAAGGACTTGAAGCCGGAGAGCCGGAGCTTGTCGAACTGGACCATCTACACCACGCCTATCTGTTTACTTACTTGGCAAGCTTCGAGAACACGCCGTCGAGTTCGTCGACCGAGCGCGATCCGCGATAGAGCTGACCGTTGATGAAGAGCGTCGGCGTGGAGTTCACGCCCAGTGCCTCGCCGCTCTTGTAGTCGTTGAGGACGGCGTTGCTCATCGCGTCGTTGGCGAGGCACGCCTTGATCTCGTTCTCGCCCATGCCGGCGATGCGCAGCGGCTTGGCGATCTCGGCCAGCGGGTCGGACGAGGCCGCCCACTGCGGCTGGCCTCGGAAGATGATGTCGAGGACGCCGAAATACTTGTCGTTGCCGGCGCACTCCGCGATCTGCGCAGCCTTCACGGCCACCTGGTCGAGCGGGAAGTCGCGGTAGACGAGCTTCACCTTGCCGGTGTCGATCCACTTCTTCTTGATCTCGGGCAGGATCTGCGTGTGGAAGTGGGCGCAGTGCGAGCAGGTGAGCGAGGCATACTCGATCACCGTGATGGGGGCCTTGGGGTCGCCCAGGACATGGTCGCCGGGCATGACATTGGCGAGCGCGGCCTTGTCGGCGGTCGACGCCGCCGCCACCGGTGCCGGGGCAGTCGGGGAACGGGTGCCGAAATAGACGCCAGCCGCAATCGCGGCCACCGCCACGACCCCGCCGGCGACGATCAAGATATTCCGCATTCCGTCTTCCTCTCCACTACATCTTGGGAATTACGCCTGTGGGGAGTCAAACGTTTACCGCCCCACCTGGCGTAAAATTGCTGCGATGGCGTCGGCCCCGCCGGGATTGCCGTAATGCTGCTCGTTGATGAACAGGGTGGGGGTCGACCGCACCCCCAGCATCTGGCCGGACTGCACATCGGCCACGACCTTGTCCAAAAGCCGGTCGTTGGTCAGGGCCGCCTCGGCGGCCTGCCTGGACAGCCCCTCGGGCACCAGCACGGTCAGCAGGTCGGCCGCCGGATCGGCCGCCGTCAGCCACTGGACCTGGGTGCGGAAGAGCGTATCGACGGCGGCGAAAAACTTGTCCTTGGCCACCGCCTCGGAGAGCAGGCTGGCCCGGGTGGCGACGGCATCGGACGGGAAGTGCCGGTGGATCAGCCGCATCTTGCCGGTGTCGATCCACTCCTTGCGCAGCACCGGCATGACCGCGGCGTTGAACGTCGCGCAGTAGGGGCAGGTGAACGAGGCGTAGTCGATCAGGATGTTGGGCGCGTCGGGCTTGCCCAGCACGTGGTCGTCCGGCAGCGGATCGAGGTACTTGGCGGGCGACTGTGCGCGCAGATCGTCGGCCAGGAACAGCGCCCCCAGCCCCGCGATCAGGACGTTGCGCCGTCCGGTCGCGATCCGCGCGCCAAGCCTGGCAAGGGCAGCCCGCAGGTCGGGATCCTTCACCGTGGCGGTGCGGCCGGCGATCGCGGTCTCGGTCGCGGGATCGGGCTTCGGCACCTTGCGGGCGGGCGGCGGGGCGGCGATCGCGCCCTGCACCAGGCGGACGTCGTCGATCATCTTGTGGCCGAAATACGCATTCACGCGCTCCACGATCTGGCTGCTCCTGTGCTGGACCTCGAGGGCGGCGGCGCCCGACACGCGCAGCCGAAGCGCCGTGCCGGCGCGGCCGCCGCG
>SCVT01000711.1 GCA_004296815.1 Reyranella sp.
CGCGGCGGCGCACGCCGCGCTCGACACCGACCGCATCGGCTATGTCGCGGCACTCGGCATCCCGGCACTGCGCGAGCGCATCGCGCGGCACTATCGCGAGGCTTACTCGGCCGACGTTTCGCCCGAGCGCGTGATCGTGACCACGGGCTCCTCGGGCGGCTTTCCGCTGGCCTTCCTGGCGAGCTTCGATGCCGGCGACCGCATAGCACTGGCCGCCCCCGGCTATCCGGCCTATCGCAATATCCTCCTGGCGCTCAATCTCGAGGTCGTCGACCTGCCGACCTCCGCGGCGGATCGCTACCAGCCGACCGTGGCGGCGCTCGAGAAGGCCGGCCGCATCGATGGGCTGATCGTGGCGAGCCCGTCCAATCCCACCGGAACGATGGTGCATCGCGACGAACTCACCGCGCTCGCCAACTGGTGCGACAGGAACGGCGTTCGGCTGGTGTCCGACGAGATCTATCACGGCATCGTCTACGAGGGAGACACCACGTCGGCGGTCGAGGTCTCCGAGAGCGCCATCGTGGTGAACAGCTTCTCGAAGTACTTCTCCATGACCGGCTGGCGTGTTGGCTGGCTGGTGGTGCCGCCGGATCTGGTGCGGCCGATCGAGCGGCTGACGCAGAATTTCTTCATCTCGGTGGCGACGCTCAGCCAGCATGCGGCGCTGGCAGCCTTCGAATGCCGCGACGAGCTCGACGGCCACGTGAAGCGCTACCGCACCAACCGCGACCTCCTGATGGCCGGTCTTCCCGGCGCCGGGCTCGACCGCCTGACACCAGCCGAGGGGGCGTTCTACCTCTATGCCGACGTCTCGCACCTCACCAACGACAGCCGCGACTTCTGCAGCCGCATGCTGCGCGAGGCGGGGGTCGCGACGACGCCGGGCGTCGACTTCGACCGCGCGCGCGGCGCGGGCACCTTGCGCATCTCGTTCGCCGGCTCGACGGCGGAGATGGAGGAGGCGGTCCGCCGCCTCAAGGCATGGAGGCGACTGTGAAGATCATCGCGATCGTTGCGGCGGTCACACTCCTGCCGTTCGTCGCGATGGCACAGGGTGGACCGAGCTTCGATTGCGCCAAGGCCTCGAACACCGTCGAGCGCACGATCTGCAAGGACGCCGAGCTTGCGAAGGCCGATCGCGAGATGGTTGCCGCCTTCGCGGCCCTGTCGGGCAAGATCGCGGCGCCCGCCAAGGATCATCTCGCGAAGGATCAGACGCGCTGGATCGTCGACCGAAACGGCGCCTGCGCGGGCGATGCCGATGAGATGGCCGACTGCCTGAAGGTCCGCTACGACACGCGCACCGAAAACCTCAAGACGATGGCGCTCGGCGCCTACCCGTTCGTGAGCGAGCACGCGATCCACAAGACCGGCAAGGCCGGCAAGACGAGCTACACGATCGATATCCGCTATCCGCAGTTCGACGGCACGCCCGCCGACTTCGGCGCGATCAACCGCCTCTATCGCGACGATGCCGCTCACTCGGCGAAGGAGTCGACACCGCCCGCCGACGCGGCCGACGAGCAGAAATGGTCGTTCGAGCAGGGCTTCCTGCTGTTCCGGCCGAGCCCGCACGCGATCACGGTCTCGCTCGACTATTACGCCTACACCGGCGGCGCGCACGGCAACGGGGGTACCGTCTGCACCCTGACCGACCTGCGCAGCGGCAAGTCGGTCGAGCCCGGCGGCGTCTTCGCGGCGGGCGACAAGTGGCTCGGCGAGATGGTCCGCCTCGTCGGCGCCGACCTCAAGAAGCAGTTCGAGAAGAACCCCGGCTTCGACGACGCGCTGCAGCCCGCGAAGCTCGCCGAGCTGATGAGCGACGGCACGCGCTACTGCTGGCGCCGCGGCAAGCTGCAGATCGTCTTCAACGCCTATGAGGTCGGCCCGTACGCCGCCGGGGCCTACCAGGTCGACATCGCGCCGGCGGCGTACAAGCCGCTGCTGCGCGCGGGCGGTCCGATCGACTAGTGCAGCTTGCGCCGGTCGCGCGCCGGCGCGGCCGTCGATGCGGGGGCCGCGCGTTCGGTCGCCACCGGCGGGACCGGTCCGGAATGATGGCTCGCCATGTGCCAGCCGTCGCTCAGCCGCACATAGAGGTTCGACGCCATGAGCTGGCCGTTGGGCAGGATCTCGCGGCAGATCACGAGGGCGAGACCCGGCCGGCCGACCACCCATTCCTCGGTGCAGCGAACGCGCGGTGCCTCGGGGTGCTTCATGATGGCGCGCCAGCTCGCCATGATCTCGGCGCGGTCGTGCAGCGCGGGCTGGCCCGGATGCAGGCAGATCACCGAGCCGGTCGGCGCCCAGACCTGGTCCATCGCGGCAGGGTCGCGGTCGTTGAAAGCGCGGTAGAAGGCGCGGTTGGCGGCGAGGACGGCGTCGCGTTCGTCGTCGTCGAATTCCGCGAGAAGCGGCGGCAGGCGTGGCGGACGGCGAGGCATTCGTCCCTCGAAACTCCCGGGTTGCGCGCCACAGGATTAGCCGACACAGAAGGGGCATCCAACCGCCGAGATGACGATGTCCATCCCCAAGCTCGAGTTCCCGCCGTTCCATCTGCCGCCCGAGGCCGAGGCGCTGCGGAGCGAGGTCCGCGCCTTCCTCAAGGAGACGCTGCCCAGGATCCGGACCGAGGACCGGTTCGCGAGCTGGAACACCGCGTCGCCCGAGTTCAGCAAGGCGCTGGGCGCCAAGGGCTGGCTCGGCATCACCTGGCCCAAGCAATATGGCGGCGCCGAGCGCACCTTCCTCGACCGCTACGTCGTCACCGAGGAGCTGCTGGGCAACAGCGCGCCGGCCGGCTCGCACTGGGTGGCCGACCGCCAGTCCGGTCCGCTGCTCCTGAAGTTCGGCAGCGAGCAGCAGCGCCAGGCGATCCTGCCGCGCATCGCGCGCGGCGAGTGCTATTTCTCGATCGGCATGAGCGAGCCCGACTCGGGCTCCGACCTCGCCTCGGTGCGCACGCGCGCCGAGCCGGTGCCGGGCGGATTCCGCGTCAACGGCACCAAGGTCTGGACCTCGGGGGCGCACCGCAACCACTACTGCATCACCCTGGTCCGCACGTCCGGCCAGCACGGCGACCGCCACAAGGGGCTGAGCCAGCTCCTGGTCGACCTCAAGACGCCGGGCGTCACGATCCGGCCGATCATCAACCTCGCCGGACGCCACGACTGGAACGAGGTGACCTTCTCCGATGCCTTCATCCCCGAGGATTGCCTGATCGGCAACGAGGGCGACGGCTGGCTGCAGGTGACGAGCGAGCTCGCCTTCGAGCGCTCCGGCCCCGAGCGCTTCATGCAGAACATCTACGTGCTGCGCGAGCTGGTTCGCGTGCTCGGCCGCCAGCCGGCCAGGCGTGCGAGCGCCATCCTCGGCCGCCTGATCGCGCGCCTCTGGACGCTGCGCCAGATGTCGACCGCGGTCGCCGGCATGATGCAGGGCGGCAAGTCGCCCGCCATCGAAGCCTCGCTGGTGAAGGACCTCGGCACGATCTACCAGCAGGACATGCCGGAGATCGCGCGCACGCTCGCGGAGTCCGACGCCACCACCGAGGAGGATCTCGCCGACTTCCTCGACATCGCGCAATACGCCTCGATGATGGCGCCGAGCTACACCATCCAGGGCGGCACCACCCAGGTCCTGCGCGGCATCGTCGCCCGCGGCCTCGGTCTTCGCTGAAGGAGAGGGACCATGGACCGCGAAACCCGCGACATGCTGCTGGAGACCGCCGGCCGCTTCTTCACCGAGCTCAGCGGCAAGGACGTCGTGAACGGCGTCGAGAAGGGCGTGTGGCCCAAGGATCTCTGGAAGGAGATCGAGGAGATGGGCCTGCCGCTGATCGCCGTGCCCGAAGCGCAGGAAGGCGTGGGCGGGACGATCGCCGACCTGATGGCGCTGCTGCGCGTCGTGGGCGAGCACGCCGTGCCGGTGCCGATCGCCGAGACCGCGGTCGCCAACCTCCTGATCTCGTCCGCAGGCGGCAAGCCGGCCACCGGCCCGTCGACGCTGGCGCTGGGCAACCTCTCCCTTCAGAACAACCGCCTCTCCGGCAAAGTCGCGCGCGTGCCGTTCGCCGGCGTCGCCGACCGCTTCGTCTCGGTGGTGACCGCGGGTGGAAAATCCACGCTGGTCGTCGTCGCGCGCGGCGAGGCTTCGATCGACGCCGCGCCGAGCCATGCCGGCGAACGGCACGCGCGCGACTTTGCCGGAGAGGCGGTTGTTCTGAAGGGAGAGGTTGCCCAGCGCCAGCGTCGACGGGCCGGTGGCCGGCTT
>SCVT01000712.1 GCA_004296815.1 Reyranella sp.
GATGATGCGGTCGGCGATGCCGTTCATGAAGCCGACATCCTGCTCGAGCTTCTTGCGGCTCTTGCGCTGGGTGATGTCCTCCAGCGGCAGGCCGCGCATCTTCATGACGGCTTCGAGCGCGCGCACCAGCGACTCGACATAGGGATGGTTGTCGCTGCGGTAGAAGGAGTTGAAGCGGTAGTTGAAGCCGCAGAGGCCGATCGTGTCCAGCGTGAGCGCGGTCATGTCGCGCACCACGTCGATCTCCTCGTCGGCGTTCAGGCGTTCCCACTTGGTCACGAGCTGGTCGGCGATGTCGAGCATGCCTTCGTGATAAGTCTGCATCATGCGATGCGCGAAGGTCGGCAGCAGGATGTTGTGCGCCTTCTGCCAGTTGGGCTCCTGCGTCTCGGCCGTGAACAGCGCGTCACCGCCCAGCATGCGCACCCGGCGCAGCGAGCCGCGGACCGCCTTGTCGAAGCGGGTCTCGTCGCAGAGCTCGGCCACCAGGTCGGCGCCGGAGACCACGACCAGCGGCGTGCCCATCATGTCGAGCCAGAAGATCGGCCCCTGCTCGCGCGAGATGCGCATCAGGTCCTGGACGGGCGCGCCGCCGTCGACGGTCAGCATGTTGCCCAGCACCGGCGTGCGCGGCGGATGGGGAATCGGATGCAGCTTGTTTCGCGCCATGAGGCGTCGTTCCTCCCGGTCTTGCCCTCCTTATAGCAAGGGACCGGTGTTTCTGTCGTATAGTCCGGGCAATGCTTTTTTCCGGGAGGATGCCTTGAAGGTCGGATATATCGGCGTCGGCAACATGGGCGGCCCCATGTGCCGCAACATCATCAAGCGCAGCAATCATTCGGTCACGGTGTTCGACCTGAACGCAGCGGCCGTGAAGACCTGCACCGATCTCGGCGCCACGGCGGCGAAGTCGGTCGCCGAGGCGACCAAGGGCGCCGACATCGTCATGACGTCGCTGCCGATGCCGCGGGACGTCGAGGCGGTGACCCTGGGCGACGGCGGCATCCTGGCCAATATCGGCAAGGGCCAGACCTACATCGACCTGTCGACCAACGCGCCCTCGATGGTGAAGAAGATCGGCGCCGCAATGGCCGCCAAGGGCATCGCCATGCTCGACGCGCCGGTGAGCGGCGGGACGGTGGGCGCGGAGAACGCGACCATCGCCATCATGGTGGGCGGCGACAAGAAGGTGTTCGACGACGCCCTGCCCGTGCTGCAGTCGTTCAGCGCCAACGTGATCCACATGGGCGAGCTCGGCACCGGCACGGTGGCCAAGCTGTGCAACAACATGATGGCCTTCTGCAACGCCGCGGCCGCGGCCGAGTCGATGATGCTGGGCGTCTCCGCCGGCCTCGATCCGCAGAAGCTCGTGCAGGTGATCTCGACCTCGAGCGGCAACTCGGCGACCTTCAAGGCCTTCTCCGAGCGCGCGCTGTCCGGCAAGTTCGCGCCGCCCTCCTTTGCGTTGAACCTCGCGCACAAAGACCTGCACCTCGCGATGGAACTGGCCGACGAGCTCGACGTGCCGCTGCCGCTGGGCTCGGCGACGCACAACCTGCAGCGCATGGCGCGCCGCATGGGGCTGGGCGGCAACGACAGCTCGGCGATCCTGCAGGTCTACGAGTCCGTCCTGAAGAAGACCGTCAAGCCGTGACCGGCCGGCGCGCCGTCGTTGCCTCCCTGCTCGGGTTCGGGCTGGTGGGCACGGCGCGCGCCCAATCCGCGGCCTGGGTGGCGCTGCGTACGCCGGGCCACTTCGCGATGATCCGCCATGCCCTGGCGCCGGGCACGTTCGATCCGCCGGGCTTCAAGGTCGAGGACTGCTCGACGCAGCGGAACCTTTCGGCGGAGGGGCGCGCGCAGGCGGTCCGCATCGGCGAGATGTTCCGCGCCAACGGGATCGTGGCGGCGAAGCTCTATTCCAGCCAGTGGTGCCGCTGCCTCGAGACCGCGCGGCTGATGGCGCTGGGCGATGTGACGCCCGACGCGCGGCTCAACTCCTTCGCCCAGAACCGCGAGCGGGCGGAGCGGCAGACGGCGGCGCTCAGGCCATGGCTCGCGGCGTTCGATCTCGGCCAGCCGACGGTGCTGGTCACGCACCAGGTCGTGATTTCGGCGATCGCCGGCACCTCGACGTCGAGCGGCGAGATCGTGGTGCTGCGCCGTGAACGCGATGAACGACCTACCGTCCAGGGGCGGATAGAAACGAGCTGATCAGCCGCGCCACATGATCGGCGTGGGTGCTGGCCACGTCGTGATCGCCCCCGGCCACGATCTCGAGCCGGGCATCCGGCAGGCGCTCTTCGAGATGCTTGCCCACCGCGACCGGGCTGATCGGATCGGCATCGCCCCAGATCAGCAAGGTCGGCGCCATGATCTTCTCGACCGGCAGCGGCGGCGAGGAGCGCGCCGCGGTGATCCACTCCGCCGCCTGCGGGAAGTTCTTGCGATAGCTCTCCCGCCAGTCGCTGGCGCCCAGCCCCGCCATGTCGACGCCACCGGACGTGACGGAGAGCACGAGACGCCGCACCAAAGTGGGCTTCTCGATCGCCAGACGCGCCGCGATCACGCCGCCCATCGATTGAGCCACGAGGTCGACGGGCTCGGTCATGTGCGCGACGACCATCGCGACGAGATCGTCGATGCCACGCACCGCCGGATCGTGCGGCTGGGCGCCCAGCCCCGGCCAGCCGAAATGCTCCTTCTGCCAGGCGTCAGGCAGCGCCGACGCCACGGGCTTCCAGAAGTTGGGCGACGCGCCGGCGCCGGGCAGGAACAGGATCTTGGTCATGCGGGCAACCCCAGCTTGGCCATGAACGGCGGCAGCTTGCGGCCGATCGAGAGCAGGTATCGTCCCATCGCGCCCGCGACCTTCTGGACGGCCGGACGCGCGCTCATCCGGTCGCGCCACGCGTGGACCTTCGCGTGCGACACCGGGATCGGCGCGCCCATGCGGTCGCCGAAGAGCTGCGCCATGTAGAAGGCGATGTCGGCGTAGGTGTAGGGCCCAGCCAGCCACTCAGCCGTGCCCAGCGTCCGCTCCATCTCCTCGTAGAAGCGCGCCGCGGCGTCGTGCGCGCCCGGCGCCTTGGGGTCGCTCATCAGGCGGACGATGTGCGGGAAGTAGACCTCGTCCGACTTGTGCTCCAGCAGCCGCGCGCGGGCACGCGCCTTGGGCTCCGACGGCCACAACGCCGGATCGCGCTTCAGCGATTCGAGATACTCGAAGATCTGCGTCGAATCGAAGATCTCGAGATCGCCGTCGATCAGGACCGGTACCTGGCGCTTGGGATTCACGCGCAGCACCTCGGGGTGCTTGGGTTCGTAGAGCGTCTTCATCTCGAAGGGCACCATCTCCAGCTCGAAGGGGATGCCCTTCTCATGGAGTGCAATCTCGGCCTTGGCGCCGAACATGCTGAGGGGACCGGAATAGATTTTCATGCCTTCACGCTAGCACGGCCTTGCCGGCTCCTGCGCACGACGTAAGCTATGCCCTCATGAAAAGCTTTCTCATGCTCTTGCTGGCGGTGCTGGCATTCGGCGCGGAAGCCCACGCGCAGGATTGCCCCACCCCACCCATCGACATCAAGGATGGCTGGACGCGCGCGACGCCGGCAGAGGTCGGCCTCGACCCCGCCCGCCTGTGCAGCCTCGACAAGGTCCTGGAACAGTGGCCCACCCGCAACATCCACGCCGTCGTCGTGGTCCGCCGCGGCAAGCTGGTGATGGAGCGCTACTTCACTGGACCCGACGAGGTCTATGGCACGCCGGTCGCCGAGACCAAGTTCGCGCCCGACGTGCTGCACGATCTGCGCTCGATCTCCAAGAGCACGACCGCCCTGCTGGTCGGCATCGCCCTCGGCGAAGGCAAGTTCCCCCCGCTCGACTCGTCGGTGTTCGACGCCTTCCCCGAGTTCGCCGAACTCGCCACGCCGGAGAAGCGCAAGATCACCTTCCGCCACCTTCTCACCATGTCCTCGGGCTTCGCCTGGGACGAGAGCATCCCCTATCAGAACCCGGAGAACAGCGAGCGCAAGCTGATCGCCTCGACCGACCCTGTGCGCTACGTGCTGGAGCAGCCGCTCTCCACGACGCCGGGCGAGGTCTACAACTACAACGGCGGCAACACACACCTGCTCGCCGCCGCGGTTGCCAAGCAGTACGGCAGGAACATCTTCTTCTACGCCCGCGACAAGTTGTTCGGCCCGCTCGACATCACCGACTCCCAATGGATCGCCATGCGGGCGAGCGGCGAGATCGCCGCCGCCTCCGGCCTGCGGCTCAGGCCCCGCGACACCGCCAAGCTGGGCCAGCTCCTGCTCTCCGACGGAAAATGGAACGGCAAGCAGGTGTTGCCGAAGGGCTGGGCCGCCGAGTCGGTGAAGGCACACATCAATGGCGGCGGCATCTACTTCTACGGCTACCAGTGGTGGCTCGGCCGCAGCCTCATCGCCGGCCGCGAGATCGACTGGATCGCGGGCTTCGGTTTCGGCGGCCAGCGCCTGTTCGTCGTGCCGAGCCTCGACCTCGTGCTGATGGTCAACTCGGCCCATTATCGCGACTCCCTGCAGGGCATCATCCCGCAGGCGATCCTCAACCAGGTCGTGCTGCCGGCGGTGAAGGACTAGCCGCTACATCAGCATGAACATGGCGATGGCGGCCGCGCCCATCACCGCGAAGGTGAGCCAGCCCAGCCAGCGCTGCCAGGAGGTGGCCGTGAACGCCCCCATGATGTCGCGCCGCGACGCCACGATCATCATGGCGGCGATGATCGGCACCACGATCACGCCGTTCAGCACCGCCGACCAGATCAGCGCCTTCATGGGATCGATCGGCAAGTGGTCGACCACCAGCCCGATCAGGATCGCCGCCCCGATCACCGAATAGAACGGCACGGCGTCGCGCGGCCGGCACTCCAGCCCGGTCTTCCAGCCCCGCACCTCGCCCAGCGCATAGGCCACCGACCCGGCCAGCACGGGCACCGCCAGCAGGCCGGTGCCGATGATGCCCAGGCTGAACAGCAGGAACGCCGCCTCGCCCGCGATCGGCTTCAGCGCCTCGGCCGCCTGCTCCGTGCTCTGGATGTCGGTCTTGCCCGCGACGTGCAGCGTGGCGGCCGTCGTCAGCATGATGAAGAAGGCCACGAGGTTCGACACACCCATGCCGATTCCTGTCTCCCAGTTGATGCGCTTCAGCTCGCCCGCCGCCTGCTCCGGCGCCTTCTTCAGCGGCGCGGCGTCAGGGTCACACTCCTCCTCCTCGACCTCCTGCGAACTCTGCCAGAAGAAGAGATAGGGGCTGATCGTGGTGCCCAGCACCGCCACGACCAGCATCAGGGTCTCTCCGTCGAGCGCGAAGCGCGGCACGACCGCGCCCGCCGCCACCGCCTTCCAGTCGAGATCGGCGGTGAAGACCACGCCGACATAGGCGAACAGCGAGAAGGTCAGCCACTTCAGGAA
>SCVT01000713.1 GCA_004296815.1 Reyranella sp.
CGCGCGTTTTGCGGTGGCGCAGGTGGCCGATCGTGTCGGTGGCGAGCTCGAACGACTGGCTGCGTTCGACGATTCCCCTATCGTCCTCGCCTATACGCCATCCTTCGTACTGCCGCGCCGTGCCACTGGTGAGCTGACGTTGGCACCGGGTGCGCCTTCATCTCCGCCGCCCGACAGCGCGCTTCGCCTCGAGCCGCGCCCGGCCCAGGCAGGAGGTGGTGCCGCCCCGCCAACCGTGCCGCGTTACGCGCCGGCATTCGCCGGGCCAGGCGAAGACGACCCGGCGGTGGAAATAGAGATCGTCGGACTTCGGCTTGTATCGGCGGGAGGGCCTCCGCCCGTGCTGTCGATCGGCACATGGCGCGGTGAGGCGGCGATCACACCCGAACGTCTGCGCTTCTCGGTGCCGCGCGGGGCCTTTCCGACCGATGCCGCCCGCGCCAGCTTCACGTCGGGATCGCTCGCGGTGCGCCATGCATCGCGAACGACGACTTTTCAACTTCTGTTCACGGTCCTGCCCGACAAGCCGGGTTCGTTCGCTCTCGACCAGCGCGTGCGCACGACGGTCTCCGAATCCAACACGCTCGTCTCACCGGAGATACTGTCGCGCGCGCCTGGCGGCGAGACACGCACGGTGCGGCGCTGCTTCGACCCGCCGGCCGGCTGGCGCTTCGATCGCGACAGGAGGCGTGTGGTGATCGTCGAGCGGCTGGGCTGGCTGGACGACATTCCCGACGAGACGATGAATGGCGGCTCCGTCGAGTTCGTGCCGGAGGACGCGCCGGGCCAGATCTGCCTCGCGGTCGTGGCCAAGCCCGTCACTAAGGCCGCGCGGACGGCCACAATCGGTCGCTTCGAGGCGACCTTGGTGCGGGACCGGCCCGTGGAGCGCACCGTACAGAGCGGCATCCGTGCCCTGGACTGGAACGAGCCGGCGCGCGTGCCGATCGAGCCCGGCATGGTCGAGTGGAAGCTCTACGTCCGCCTGTTCGATGAAATCGATCGTGAGTACGAAGGCAAGGCGGACCAGGGTGCCGCCCCTGCCGGCGGCCCGTTCTTGAGCATCGCGATAGACGGTGACGGCAAGACCCTCGTGCTGCGTGCCGATCCAAAGGCAGTGCGCTAGCGGCGGGCTTCGGCCTGTTCGACGTAGTGCCCTGCCCATCGGGCCGCGGTCCGGATCACCGGTGCCAACAGCCTTTCCCTGGTCGTGGGCGGCAGGACGATGGAGAGGCACGGTGCCGGATCGCGCGGCAGGCCGCCGATCGTTACTCGAATCCGTTCGAGAAGAGCGATGTAGGGGAGGTAGAGGCCCCGTCGCACCGTTCTGGAGAACGGGCCGAGATAGGAGACGTGGCTGCAGAGGAAGCGACCCGGCTCCAATTCCTTCACGCCGGAGAAATGGAAGAAGATCAGGGGAAAGCCGCCGTCGACGACGAAGCTGCCGTCGGCACGTTGCGCGATTGAATGGCGGCAGATGTTCCAGGGACCGAGGTTGGCGCCGGGATGCGTGATCTCGACGACGCGCGGAAACTTGCGGAAGAAGTGCTCGAGATACTTCTGGTCGGCGAAGCGGTCGCCGTCGACGCCGCCATAGCACCACTCGATGCAGCTCTCGCGCCACCACCGTGCGGCTTCCCGCCCGACATCGTCGGCGCGGAAGCTCACCCAGCCGACGTTGAACTTGCCGTACTTCTCGAGGCGCTTTGCCCACCAGTGGAAGCGATGCCCGATCACGCCGACCGATGCGTCGGCCATCGCTTCGAAGATCGGCCCGGGGCTCGAGTAGAACAGCAGGTCGGCGTCGAGATACGTCACGATCTCGCCGTCGTCGGCGTCCCGCATCGCCGATGAAACGATGCAGCCGGACAGGGTGAAGTAATAGTCGCGCAGGCAGCGCGTGTCCTTGATCGCAAGCACGTCGGGATTGTCGCGCTCGAACTCCTCGAGCGAGGCGAGCGTCACGCCGGGCTCGGCGAGCCGCGCAAGCTCGCGTTCGCAGGCGGGCGTCAGGCACAGCACCGAGATCCGGCAGCCGGGATCGACGTCGCGCAGGGAGCGGATCATCGCCAGTCCGCGATCGAGGTAGCGGTGATCGAAGAACGTGCAATAGCGATGCATGCCGGCAGGCCGCCTCGGCTCTACCTGCCGCGCGCTTCAAGCCGCAGGCGCCGTTTGCCCGCCGCGTCGTTGAGGTCGAGCGTGGTGCCGGCGATCTGCGCGGTCTTCACCGCACTCAGCGCCTCGACGAAGCGCTTCTCCATATCCATCGCCTGCGGCGGGCAGCCCATCATCGTCATCGGGCCGGGCACGAAGCGCAGCCCGTCGGGATCGAGCGTGTATTCGCCCGACAGGTTGTTGCATCCCGTGAGTGCGGTGAACTTGCCGACATCGTCGAGCCGCAGCGTCGGACGCCGCCGCCAGTCGTCGAAGTCGGGCCGGCTGCCGTCGATCTCGACCATGCGCCATTCCGTGTCGCGCAGCGCCGAGCCGCGCGGCGCCAGGGTCGGGCAGGCGCCGTTGCGCTTGAGGCTCAGGAATTCCTCGACGGCGATCAGGTTCGGGCCGGCGAAGCGGCCGACGATCTCGACATAGAGGTTGGCCTCGCGCGACGGCGTCACCTCGACCCACGCCTTTTCGAGGTCGGGTTCGGCGCCGCCCGGCGCCACGGAGTAGGTGCGGCCGGCCAGGCAGGCGGCGAACAGGCCGCCGTCCTGGGCGTCGCGATAGAGGCCGGCGAGCCGGTACTTGCCGTCGATGAGATCGGGCACGGGCGCGCGCAGGAGTTCGCTGCCGTCGTCGGCCACCAGCTTGCCGACCTCGACCTCCCGGAAGGCGCGCCGGCCGCTATCGCCGCCGCGCAGCACCAGCCGCACACCGCCCTCGACCTCCTGCGCCCACTGCCCGATGTCGAGCTTCTCGTCCGATCCCGGCTTCTTCTCGCGCAGCCGGAACGTGCCGTCGGGGAACAGGGTGAGCGTGACGCCGGGGCCTTCGTAGGTGCGCGGTGGCTCGCCGGGACGGCCGGCGGCGTGGCAACGCATGGCGCGGCCGGCCGCCGTCAGGGTCGCCTCGCGCCCGCGGCCGCGCAGCTCGTAGTAGGAATCCGAGTAGGCGAAGCCGGTGCCCGACTGGGCACGCGGCAGCTCGATGTCGGGCTGGCCCGGGACCTTGATCGTCGCGAGATCGCCGTTGTTGGCGAAGTGCGCCACGAAATCGGTGCCGCCCGGGCAGGAATACATGACGATGGGCGCCGGCGGCGGCATCGGCGTGCGCGTCGGTTGTTCCTGGGCCGGTGGTTGTTGCGAGGACGAGACCTGCGCTGCCGCGGGGACCGCGATCAGCAGCAGGAGCAGGGCGAGGGGCTTCATTTCGTCGACTCCGGGATGCGGCCATCGGCCGACAGCAGCACGGCCACAGGTCGGGTCGTCTCGAACTGCGCCAGCACGATCAGCGCCACCACCATGATGGGCACGCACAGGAACATGCCGACGACACCCCAGATCGTGCCCCAGACGACGAGGGAGACGATGACGACAAGAGGCGAGAGGTTGAGCGAGCGGCCCATGATCGCCGGCTCGATCACGTTGGCCGTCACGATCTGGACGGTGCCGAACACCAGCAGAACGATCAGGAAGGGCGTCAGCGTGTCGAACTGGATCAGCGTGAGCACGGCCGGCGCCACGATGGCCAGGATCGAGCCGATGGTCGGGATGTAATAGAAGAAGAACACCATGACCGCCCAGAAGGCGGCAAAGTCGACGCCGACCGAGGACATCACGACATAGGCCAGCACCGAGGTGAGCGTGGCCAGCGTCGTCTTGATGCGGATGTAGATGCGGATCTCGCGGTCGATGCGGTCGAGCACCGACCGCACGCGCGCTTCCTGGCCGTCGCCGTGGAACAGGGCGGCGAGCTTGCGCTTGAAGTGGACCTGCTCGACGAACAGGAAGAGCGTGTAGATCAGGATCAGGCCGGCGAAGCTCACCACCGTCGCGGCCGCTCCAGCGACGCTGCCCACGGTCTCCGCCAGGCTGATGCGCGCAACCAGCTCGGAGAGGGTCGGGGCCTGCTCCAGCCCGACCAGCCGCGTCGCCTGCTCGATCAGGTGGGTGAGGCGCGCCTCGTAGGTCGGCATGGCGGCGATGACGGCCTGCACGTTGCGGCCGATGGTCCGGCCCACCACCCAGAACAGGCTGCCGATCAGCAGCACCGCCGCGGTGAGCGCCACCGGCTGCGGCAGGCGCAAGCGGCCGAGCCGCTTCTGGCTGAACGTGTCGGCCAGCGAATCGATCATGTACCAGAGCACGATGCCCAGCACGAAGGGCAGCAGCAGCCCGCGGCCGGCGACGAGCAGATAGATCGTCGCGGCGATCACGATCGCCCACAGGGCTGCGCGTTGCAGGGTCATGGCGGCACTATAATCGGTGCCGCAGCGGCAGGGGAGTTACGATCGTGCGACCAGGCGTGCGATCATCGCGCGGCCGCGCTCGGTGAGCTCGACCCGGTGCTCGGCGCCGCCACACTGGCGGATCAGCCCCTCGGCGCGCGCATCCTCCCAGACCGGGAAGCGCGGGCAGGAACTCTGCCAGGCGTCCAGCACGTCCTCGCGGCGGCGCGGCCGGGCCGCCACCCATTCGAGGAACTGGACCATCATCAGTTGGGGACTGGCGGATGCCGATACGTCGCGCATGCCGCCACTTTACGCCCGTCCGGGCCGGTGGAAAACCGGACTTGCAGGTTCAGCAGGATTCTGCTAGGAATTTCCCTACACTGCGGGAAAGCCCGTCCGGAACCAGCCGGACGGGCTTTTTCGTGGGCCGATGGGAGGGCTCAGTTGAAGCCGCAGGCCTGCGCCGTGGTGCCGACCACCGCCCAGCGCCGGCCGTCGCGCAGGCAGCCGTTGGTCCAGGTGCCGGTGAAGGTCTGCGCGTCGGGTCCGCCCGAGCGCGTGCCCCAGCCGTTGGGCACGTCGTTCGACCAGGCGCCGTCGTAGCGCATGCCGTTCGGCCAGACGCGGATGCCCTGGCCCTGCAGCTTGCCGTTCACGAAGTCGCCCTCGTAGCGGCCGCCATCGGCATAGAGGAGGATGCCGCGGCCGGTGCGCTGGTTGTCGCGGAACGGACCCTGGTAGCGGTTGCCGTTGGTCCAGATGTAGGCGCCGTGCCCGTGCGGCCGGCCCTCGACGAAGGTGCCGATCAGCTTGGCGCCGCTGGTGAAGGTGTAGGTGCCGCGGCCGTCGCGCTCGCCGGCCTTGAACTCGCCCTCGTAGCGCGCGCGGTTGGCGTAGGCGATCTTGCCCTGGCCCTCGTAGAGCCCGTCCTTCATCTCGCCCTCGTAGCGGTCGGTCGGGCGGCCGTCCTTGGTCCACTGCAGCACGCCCTTGCCCTGCGCGAGCCCGTGCTCGCAATCGCCGGACCACGAGATGCCGATATTGGGCGCCGCATCCATCATCACGACGGCGCAGCCGGTCTGGGGATCCTTGACCTCGTCGCTGGGCGCCGGCGGCTGGCCGGGCTGGAGCTGCGGCACGGTCGGCGGCTGGCGCGGCGCCGGCGCCGTGCCGAGGTCGGGCACGGGCCGCGAGGTCTGTGCGGCCACAGGGAGCGAGACCAGGAAGAGGAGCAGCGCGAGGCGAAGCATCGCCCCGCAGTTTAGCAGAGAAACCCGTCCGGCAGAGACGCCTAGTCCTTGCGTCTGGTCGCCGGCTTGGCGGCCTTGTCCTTCGAGGGCTCGTCCTTCTTGTCCTCGGCGATGCCCGTCCTGACCTCGAACGTGTGCAGCAGGCCCATGACGATCAGCACCAGCAGCGTGCCCAGCCCGGCGATCTGCCAGAGGCCGAGCCCGCAGGCGAGCCCGATGGCGCCCGCCAGCCACATGCCGGCGCCGGTGGTGAGGCCGCGCACCTCGCCGCGCGTGAACAGGATCGAGCCCGCCGCCAGGAAGGCCACGCCCGCCGTCACCGCCTCGACGGCGCGGATCGGGTCGAGCGCAATCTCCTTCTGCGCATAGGAGGGCAGGTGGATGATCTCGATGGTCAGGATGCCGAACGTCGCCGCCGCGACGCAGATCAGGATGTGCGTGCGCAGTCCGGCGGTGCTCGCCCGCCATTCGCGCTCGAAGCCGATCGCCGCGCCCAGCAGCGCCGCGAGCAGCAGGCGCGCCACGATGACCGGGAAGGAGAGGAACGTCGGGTGCGCGAATTCTTCGGCGAGGCCGCTCATCGGGAGCGGGCTCCGGCGGCGGCGGCACGGAAAGTGAAGCGCATCGGCGAGGGACCTCGGAAGGACAGGTCCCTCTCAACGCCGCAGCGCAGCGCCTGTTCCCGCACCTACCTCAGCGCGTGGTGCGGCGCACCGGCGCCGGGCGAAGTCTGGCGCCTCTAGCGCAGGGCGTGATGCGGCGCCTTGAGCGCGCGCAGCCACAGCGAGCCGGCGCGGCCCGCGAGATAGCCCGCGCAGGCCGCCGCCGCGATCGTCGCGACGGTCTCGAGCCCGGCGGCCTCTGGCATGAGCTCGGCGCCGAACGCCGCCAGCGCCACCGCGCCCAGCGTCAGCGCGACCCACATCCCGTCGCGGCCGCGCGGCAGGCGCAGCCGGTCCCACAGATGGTCGACCTGCAGCCGCGCCAGCGCGCCGCGCGCCGCGCCGATGAGCACGCCGCCCGCCAGGCCGCCCAGCCACAGCGAGGGCTGCCGCGCGTCGGGCGCCGGCAGCGCCAGCAGCACCGTCGCGGCCGCCAGTGCCAGCAGCGGCGCCAGGAAGAGCTGCCCGGGCGACTGCGAGCGCCCGCGCGCCTCGCGGCGGAACAGGACGACGGCGCCCGCGGCGCCGCCCACGACGAGGAGATGAAGGACGTTGGGCTGGACGATCATGATGGGCGGAATCCTACGCCCGCCGAGTCGCCCGCGCGGGGCGGCCCCGGGGCAATTTCGGGGATTTCCGCACCGGGACTGCCACATTCTATGAACGGTTATTCAGGGGAGCGACGGCATGCGCCGAAACGCCAAGGAAAGTGCCGAACCGCTGCTGCTCGAAACGCAGCAGTGGGCTCACCGCCCACTCGCCTTCGTCGAGGACGCACTCCAGGCCAAGCCAGAGGAATGGCAGCGCGCGATCCTGTCGGAAATCCAGACCGGGCTCGGCTCGCCCGACGAAGCGGTTCGAATCGCAGTCGCGTCCGGACATGGCGTCGGCAAGTCGGCGCTCGTCGCCTGGATCCTGTTGTGGGCGATGGCCACGCGCGAGGATACCCGGGGCGTCGTCACCGCGAACACCGAGACCCAGCTTCGCACCAAGACATGGGCCGAGCTGGCGAAGTGGCTGCGCAAGTGGCGGCACCGCGACTGGTTCGAGTTCACGTCGACTTCGCTCGCTTCGAGGGTGGTGGGTCACGGTCAGACCTGGCGCCTCGATGTCGTACCGTGGTCCGCCACGAATGCTGAAGCCTTCGCCGGTCTGCACAACCAGGGTCGACGCACGATCGTCGTGTTCGATGAGGCGTCGGCCATTCCGGATGTGATCTGGGACACGACCGAGGGTGCGCTGACCGACAGGGACACCGAGTTGCTCTGGCTCGTGTTCGGCAATCCGACACGCAATACCGGCCGGTTCCGGGAATGCTTCGCGCGCTTCGCGCATCGCTGGCGCGGTCGACAGGTCGACTCGCGCACCGTCGGCATCACCAACAAGGCCCAGCTCAAACGCTGGGTCGACGACTATGGCGAGGACAGCGACTTCGTCCGCGTCAGGGTCCGGGGAGTCTTCCCGCGCGCCGGCTCCACGCAGTTCATCGATGTCGACGATGTCGAGGAAGCGATGCGCCGCGAGGTGCCGGTCGATGCTGAGGAGGCGATGGTGATCGGCGTCGACGTCGCGCGCTTTGGTGACGACCGCTCGGTGATCTTCTTCCGGAAAGGCCGAGACGCGCGCAGCCGACCGCCGCTGGTGTTCCGCAAGGTCGACACCATGACCCTCGCCGGCAAGGTGGTCGAGGTCGCAAGTGATTGTCGCGCCGACGCCGTGTTCGTCGACGAAGGTGGCGTCGGTGGCGCTGTCATCGACCGCATGCGCCAGCTCGGCGTGCCGCATGTGCTCGGCGTGCATTTCTCGAGCAAGGCTGATCGGTGGACCGCCGAGGGCAGCGGACCGCTGTTCGCCAACAAGCGTGCGGAGATGTGGGGCCGGATGAAGGAGTGGCTGAAGGTCGGAGCCATTCCCGACGACCCAGCACTGGCGCAAGACCTCATCGGCCTCGAGTACGGCTACGACGCGCGCAATGCGATCCAGCTCGAGAAGAAGGACGACATGAAGAGGCGCGGCCTCGCATCGCCCGATCTCGGCGATGCGCTGGCTCTCACCTTCGCGCAGCCGGTCCACCCGGTATGGCGTCGGCGCGACGTCGATATGACGCCCAAGATCCTCGACGACGACGACAAGTACGACCCTTTCCACGATCTCTGACGACAGGAGCAACGATCATGTGTGCCTTTTCTCCCCCGCCGATGCCGGCCATGCCGCAAATGCCATCGCCGCCGCCACCGCCGCCTCAACCCCCGCGCGAGGCTGATCCCGCCGTGAGGGCGGCACGCGACGACGCGCGGCGCCGGGCGGTCGGCTTGCAGGGCTATCGCAGCACCATCGCCACATCGGGGCTCGGCCTCTCGGGCACGCCGGCGCCCAACACCACCGGATCCAAGACTCTCCTGGGGCAATGATCATGAAGTTTTCCGACGGCGACTTGCGTCGCCATTGCGAGCGTCGCCTGGGCGCGCTCGAGCGTGAGCGTCAGAGCTGGTTCCAGCATTGGCGCGAGCTTTCCGACTTTATCCTGCCGCGGCGCGGCCAGTTTCTCGGTCTGCCCGGACAGAGCGATCGCGGCCGCAAGGTGAATGGCAGGATCCTCGATTCGACCGGCACTCTCGCTGCTCGCACGCTGGCATCCGGCCTGATGTCCGGCGTGACGTCACCGGCACGGCCGTGGTTCAGGCTCACCGTGGGCGATCCGGCGTTGGCGCAGGCTGCGGGTGTGCGTGCCTGGCTCGACCAGGTGCAGGAAGCGATGCTCCGCGTCTTTGCGCGCTCCAACCTCTACAATGCGCTGGCGACCGTCTATGAGGAGTTGGGCGTCTTCGGCACCGGCGCGCTGCTGGTGCTGGAGGACGAGCAGGATGTCGTACGTGCCTGGCCGCTCACGGTTGGCGAGTACTGGCTGGCGTCATCGGATCGCCAGGTGGTGAACACGCTCTACCGCGAGTTCCCGCTCACGGTCTTCCAGCTCGTCGAACGCTTCGGCCGCAACGCGGTCTCGCAACATGTTCGCGAGCAATACGACGCGGGAGCGTGGGATCGGGAGGTCGCGGTCGTGCATGCGATCGAGCCCAACGAAGGCCGAGACCTTGCCCGCGCCGACAACCGGAGCATGCCGTTCCGGTCCGTCTACTACGAGAAGGTCGGAGCCGACGACTGCCTGCTCTCGGTCTCGGGCTTCGAGGACTTCCCCGCGATGTGTCCGCGCTGGCACCTGGTCGGCAACGACGTCTGGGGCCGTTCACCCGGCATGGATGCATTGCCGGACGTGAAGGGCCTGCAGACCATGCAGAAGCGCTTCAACCAGGCGCTGGAGAAGCTGGTGAATCCGCCGATGGTGGCGCCGCCCTCGTTGCGCAACGAGGCTGCGTCGTCTCTGTCGGGTGCAGTGACCTACGTGGCCGATCCGACCGGCGTGGGCTTTCGTCCCGCGTACCAGATCAATCCGCCGATCAACCATCTCGCGTCGGCGATCGCCGATCGGCAGCGCAGCGTGCAGGCGGCGTTCTACGCTGACCTGTTTCTGATGATGAGCCAGCTGGACGACGTGCGCTCGGCGACGGAGATCGTCGAACGGAGAGAGGAGAAGCTCGTGATGCTGGGGCCGGTGCTCGAGCGACTGCACGACGAGCTGCTCGATCCGCTGATCAATCGGGTGTTCAGGCTCATGGAGCGTGCGCGCGCGGTTCCGCCGCCACCGGAGGCGTTGAACGGCCAGGCGATGGACGTGGAGTATGTCTCCTCGCTCGCCCAGGCGCAGCGCGCCGTGGCGACCGGCGGCATCGAGCGGTTCGTCTCGTTCGCCGGCCGCGCCGCGACGATGAAGCCGGATGTGTTGGACAAGCTCGACATCGACCAGACCGTCGATGCCTACGGCGACCTGCTGGGCGTGCCCGGACGGCTGATCGTGCCGACCGAGCAGGCGGCGGCCGCGCGCGAGCAGCGCGCGCAAGTGCAACAGCAGCAGATGGCGCTGCAGGTGGGGCAGGCGATGGCCGCCGGCGCCGAGAAGCTCGGCGGCATCGATGCGGGCGGCGGCAAGAACGCCCTCCAGGCCCTGCTGGGCCGCTGAACCGGAGAGGAACATGGCAAGCATCAGGATCAACAGCGCGTTGGAGGAACCGGCGCAGGCCTCGTGGCAGCGCGCCGACGATGCGATCGGCATCCGTGCCGACGAGATATTCGTGCGCCAGCTCGACACCGAATTCGCGAATGAGGTTCGCGCACTGGTGCACGATCCCCGAACGGGCCTCGCCGCACGCGACGCAGAGGGAGCGCTAGTCGCAATCTCCGAGTCGCTGCCGATGCTGGGCCAGATCAGGGAGCGCACGCTCGCGCACGCGAACGGCGCCCGACAGAAGGGCCTGCTCGTTCCGTTACTCGACACACGCCTCGATCGCGCTACCTCCGACCTCGGGAGGATTGCGGAGCAGGCAATGGCCGAGCTCGACGACCGCTCGGTGGCCGACCGAGTCATGGGCTTCCATCGGGACGCGGCGGCTGCGTGGCACGACCCCACGCAACTTCGGGCGCTGGGCCGCGCCACTGCGGGTGAGCTGCGTTACCGGGGCCAGCGCAAGGGCTGGGATACTACCGAGACCGACGCCACCGTCCGCCAGGGTGTGAGTGATCTCTATGCCGGCGCAGTCGAGGCGGCCATTGGCAATGACGCCGATCGAGCGACGGCACTCTATGAGCATGCACGCGACGTCATCCAGCCCGACCGGCAGGCGGCGATCGAGCATAAGATCGAACGGGCACGCGAGGACCGTCGCGTGTCTGATATCGTGGGTGGTCTGCCTCGGGTGTCGGATGATCCAGCCCGCCGGCCTGACTTCGACGACTATCAGGCTCGTGCTGCCGAGTTGACACCGCCGGAAACCTCGCCAGAGGTTCGGTTACAGGTGAACAGGATGCTCCGGATCGAGTACGCGCGGGCCGATCGGGCCTGGCAGGCGGCGCGCGGCCGCGCGGCGGAGGCGGCGCTTGAGTGGCTCGGCAAGAACCCAGGCGCGTGGGTGCTGGCGATGCCGGCTGAACTGCGCGATGGGCTGAGTCCGGAACAGACCGAGCGACTGGATACCGCGGCCATCAACGGCGGACGCGTAGTCACAGACCGCGACCTCTACGATGCACTCGACCGGCGGGCCGTGTACGAGCCGGAGGCTTTCGCGGGGATCGAGCTTTCACAATACCGGCTGTCGCTTGGCGATCACGACTATCGACGCTTGGTTGGATATCAGGGGGCGCTCGTGCAGGGCAGGCCCGACGCTGCCTTTGAGCGTCACAGCCTCGGTGTCACGTTTCTCGACGAGGAGCTACGTAAGGCCAGTTTCGATCGCGATGACCCGGGAGCCCGGGCCGCACGCCTGCAGCTCGATAGGCTGCTCAGCAAGTTCGAGGCCATCGGGGGTAAACCGGCGACGATGGGGGACATCCGCAGTCTCGTCGACGATGTGCTGCGGCCGATGGCCGATGATCCGAGTGTTGCTCAAGCCTCGGGAAGTGATCCGGCCGAAGCTGACACGCAGGTCGTGCGAGAACGAGAGCCGACGGGATTGCAGCGAGGCATCGCGCCAAATGTCGAGCCGGTTCCAGGAAGTCCGGAATACGAGGCGGCACGCCGTCTTGCCCCGACCAAGGAAATTACGAACCCGATGGCAGGCCTGGGCCACTACCTGGCCGGATCTGGCAACACCGTTGAGTACCCCTTCGCCCAGATCAAGACTTCGACTGTGAAGCCATCCCAGTTTCCTGCGGTCCGAGAAATCCTCGACCGTGGGCAGCCAGGCACATACGAGATCGACGGGAAGATGCCGTTCTCCGCTCCTGGTCTGGATCACTATGCAGTCGGAAACATCACGCTCAATATCCACGGGACGCTAGAGCTGGACGCAAGAGGTCGCTACTCATTCAAGGGAGACTTGGGCGCCGAGCCTGATCGATATCGGTTCTATCCGAGCGATCATCGAGGCGCTGATGCAGAACTGGCAACACGCATCGGCACGTTGTTGCCCGGCCGTGAATTCAGCGTGGTCATCGCCGGGACGAAGCCAATCCGCGGTAGAGGAACGTACCGGTAGGCTCGCTTCTGCTTCGGGAAGACAGGCAATACTAGTTCTCCAAAGCCCGCTTGGCGCCCTTTGCAATCTCTGACGCGTCTGGCCCGTCCCGCCTGTCCCTCATGCGTTCGAGGGCGGCCCAGCCGTAGCCGGCGCCTTCGGCCCGGAGGGCGTAATAGTCGAAGTCCTCGGCGGTCACGGCGCCCCTCTCGAGGCGCCTGAGCTGGTCGGCCACGAACAGCCGCGCCGGATCGGCGATCGGGCTCAGGAACGCCAGGGCGATCGCAATCGCGGCGAAAGCGGCCCAGGCATTTGCCGTGGCCAGCCCGCGCAGGCCGAGGCCGTGGCGGATCGCGACCAGCGCGTAGCCCAGCGTGTGGCAAGCCAGCACGATCAGGCAGCCGAGCCCGACGATGCGTGCGGGCGTCCAGCCATACTGCGCCACCCGCAGGCTCAGGCCGGTGGCGGCCAGCGCCAGAAGCGGCACGAGCGTGAAGGCCGCGCCGTATCGCGCCCAGACGAACAGCTTCGAGCGACCGGGCTCGAGGTCGCCGGCCTGGAAGTGACAGTTGATCAGGGTCAGGAGGACGATCGAGGCGGCGATCAGGCCGGCGGTCGCGTGGCCGGTCTTCCAGAGCGCCGCGAGGCCGGTGAAGGGAAGGGCGGCCAGGAAGGCCAGGACGATCGGCACGACGACGAGCAGAAGGAGCGACACCAGGCCGAGCAGAAGCCGGATCGCTCCCCGGATCGTCGCAAACCGGGCATC
>SCVT01000714.1 GCA_004296815.1 Reyranella sp.
TCGAGCGCCGCACCGCCGCGGAGCTGTTCGGCCAGATGTTCTCGCTCCTGATGGAGAACCGCGAGCGCGACAACGAGACGGCGTACGAGACCCGGGCACGCAAGCTGCACAACCAGCTCGTGACGGCGATGGCGGCCGAGGCGACCCGGTTCGAGAGCGTCGTGTCGCATCTCGACGAGATTTCCGACCTCCTGCTGTGCGACGGTATCGGCGTCTGGACCGACGGCGAGGCCGCCTTGCGGGGCGCGGTCCCGACGCAGGAGCAGTTCTCCGGCCTGATCCAGCATCTCATCGCGCGCGATCTGGCGGAGATCCACGTCAACCACGAGATCGGCGCGGAGTATCCCGCGGCGCGCGCTTTCGCCGACCGCACCGCCGGCATGCTCGTCGTGCCGCTGTCGCGCCCGGCGCGCGACTTCATCGTCTTCTTCCGCAAGGAAGTGGCGCGCACCGTCAACTGGGCGGGCGACCCCAACAAGCCGGTCGTGGCCGGGCCGCTCGGCGACCGGCTGACGCCGCGCAAGAGCTTCGAGCTGTGGCGCGAGACGGTGCAGGGTCAGTCCACGCCCTGGCTGCCCGTCGACGTGCGCATCGCCGAAAGCCTGCGGGTCAGCCTGCTCGAGGTGATCCTGCGCCTGTCGGACATCACCGATATCGAGCGCAAGCGCGCGCAGGAACGGCAGGAGCTGCTGATCGCCGAGCTCAACCATCGCGTCCGCAACATCCTCGGCCTGATCCGCGGCGTCATCACCCAGAGCCGCGACCCCAGCCTCACGGTCGACGAGTTCATGACGGTGGTCGGCGGCCGCATCCAGGCGCTCGCCCGCGCCCACGACCAGATCACCGCCGACAACTGGGGACCGGCCTCGTTCCGCGGCCTGGTGATCGCCGAGACCGGCGCCTATCTCGCCGGCAAGGCGACCCGCGTCCATCTTTCCGGCCCCGACGCGCTGCTGGAACCGCAGGGCTTCACGACGCTGGCGCTGGTCGTCCACGAGCTGATGACGAACTCCGCGAAGTACGGCGCGTTGAGCGACGGCGGCGGCTCGATCGAGCTCGAGACCTCGTTCGATGCCGCGCGCAATCTCCGTATTGTCTGGAAGGAGCGGGGCGGGCCGCGTGTCGTGCCGCCCAGCCGGCGCGGCTTCGGCTCGACGGTGATCGAGCGCTCGATCCCCTACGACCTCAAGGGCGAGGCGACTGTCGACTACGCACCGGACGGCGTCCGCGCGTCGTTCGTCGTGCCCGCAGCCTATGTCCGTTCTGCCGGCGGAGCCGCGGCCGAGGCCCCCGAGGCCGCTGCCGTCGACACGAACCGTTCGCCGCTGCCGGACAACGTTCTCCTTGTCGAGGACAACATGATCATCGCGCTGGATGCCGAGAGCGCGCTCACGCGGGTGGGTATCGGGCAGGTGCGTGTCGCTTCGAGCGTGGCGCAGGCCATGAAGGCGATCGACGAGCAGGCGCCGGCCTTCGCCTTCCTCGACATCAATCTGGGCCGGGAGACCAGCTTCGCGATCGCCGAGCGGCTGGCGGCGCTGGGCGTGCCCTTCGCCTTCACCACGGGCTACGGCGAGGACATCGCCTTTCCGCCGAAGCTCCTGGGCGTGCAGCGCATCCGCAAGCCCTATACGGCCGAAGCGTTGCTGGGCGCCATGAGAGAGCTCCACGCCTAGGCTGGCTTCTCCCCGGGCT
>SCVT01000715.1 GCA_004296815.1 Reyranella sp.
TCTTCCAGCTCTTCCCGCTCTACAAGAAGGCCACCTTCAAGCGGCAGAAGACCTACGTGAAGTCGGAGCGCAACCGATGAGCCTCTTCACGGTCGACGGCATCTCGCTGCAGTTCGGCGGCCTCAAGGCCGTCGACAACGTCAACTTCGCGGTCGAGAAGGGCGAGATCTTCACCATCATCGGCCCCAACGGCGCCGGCAAGACCTCGATCTTCAACCTGATCTCCAGGCTCTACAACCCGACCTCGGGCAAGCTGTTCTTCGAGGGCCGCGACATCACCGAGGTGCCGCCGCACCAGATCGCCAAGCTCGGCATTGCGCGCACCTTCCAGAACATCGAGCTGTTCGAGAACGCCTCGATGCTGGCCAACCTGCTGGTCGGCCGGCATTGCCACGCCACGACGCAGATGTGGCAGGAGATGCTGTTCCTGCCGTCGGTGCGCCGCGCCGAGAAGGAGCACCGCCGCAAGGTCGAGGAGGTCATCGAGTTCCTCGACCTGCAGGCCTATCGCGACAAGCTGATCGCCGGCCTCCCCTACGGCGTGCGCAAGGTCATCGAAGTCGCCCGCGCACTCTGCTCGGAGCCCAAGCTGATCCTGCTCGACGAACCCTCCTCCGGCCTCAACGTCGAGGAGACCGACGACATGTCGTTCTGGATCCGCGACATCCGGACCGAGCTCGGCATCACCGTGCTGATGGTCGAGCACGACATGACGCTGGTGAACCGGGTCTCCGACCGGGTGCTGGCGCTCAACTACGGCAAGGTGCTGGCGACCGGCACGCCCGCCGAGGTGCAGGCGCACCCCGACGTGATCGCGGCCTATCTCGGCGCCTGAGCGGAGTTCCCATGCCCCTCGACGCAAGCGACGACATCATCCTCAAGGTCTCGAACATCGAGAGCTACTACGGCCCGATCATGGCGATCCGCGGCGTCAGCCTCTCGGTGCCGCGTGGCAAGATCATCACCGTGCTTGGCGCCAACGGCGCCGGCAAGACGACGATCCTCAAGACCATCTCCGGCGTGCTCGACCCGCTGAAGGGCGCGGTCGAATTCGAGGGCAAGCCGATCCAGCGCATGGACGCCGACAAGATCGTGCGGCTCGGCCTCAGCCACGTGCCCGAGGGCCGCGAGGTCTTCCCGTTCCTGTCGGTGCGCGAGAACCTCGCGATGGGCGCCTTCCTGCGCCACGACAAGGACGGCGTCGCGCAGGACCTCGAGCGGGTGTTCACCTACTTCCCGCGCCTCAAGGAGCGCATCGACCAGCCGGCCGGGTCGCTGTCGGGCGGCGAGCAGCAGATGCTGGCGATCAGCCGCGCGCTGATGAACCGCCCCAAGCTGCTGCTGCTCGACGAGCCGTCGCTCGGCCTGTCGCCGATCCTGGTCAAGGAGATCTTCAGCATCATCAAGCGCGTCAACGCCGAGCAGGGCGTGTCGATCCTGCTGGTCGAGCAGAACGCCAAGATGGCGCTCGAAACGGCGCACTACGGCTACGTGCTCGAGGTCGGCCGCGTGGTGATGGACGACACGTGCGAGCGGCTGATGAGCAGCAAGGACATCCAGGAATTCTATCTCGGTGCCAAGGAAGAGAGCGCGCGCGGCGAGCGCCGCTGGAAGAAGAAGAAGAACTGGCGCTGAGCGGGGAGAGACGACCATGGCCAAGCAAGCGACCCTGACCGTTGCCGAGACCCTGCCGAAGAGCTTCATGCTCTCCTGCAAGACGCGCGGCGACCGGCCGGCGATGCGCGAGAAGCTCTACGGCATCTGGAACGCGATCTCGTGGACCCAGTGGCTGGAGCGCTCGCGTGCCGTGACCTACGCGCTGCACGAGATCGGCTTCCGCCCGGGCAACGTCGCATCGGTGCTGGCCAACACCGTGCCGGAATGGAACTACGCCGACTTCGGCATCCTGTGCGCCGGCGGCGTCTCCTCGGGCATCTACCCGACCGACTCGGCCAAGCAGGTCGAGTACCTGGTCAACGATTCGAGCACGACGGTGCTGTTCGTCGAAGACGACGAGCAGCTCGACAAGGCGTTGGAGGTGCGCGAGCGCTGCCCGACGCTCAAGAAGATCGTGGTGTTCGACATGGAAGGCCTCGCCGCCTTCAACGATCCCATGGTGGTCTCGCTCGAGGAGTTCATGGCGAGCGGCCGCAACTACGGCCAGGGCAAGGAGGCGCTGTTCGACGAGCTGGTCGCCTCGCGCAAGCCCGACGATCTCGCGATCCTGGTCTACACCTCGGGCACCACGGGCCCGCCCAAGGGCGCGATGCACAGCCATCGCAACGTCACCTACACGATGCAGAACTGCATGCACCCCGAGCTGTCGCTCAGCTGGTACGAGGGCGACGAGCGGCTGGCCTTCCTGCCGCTCTGCCACGTCGCCGAGCGCATCGCCGGCAGCTACTACTCGGTGGCGACCGGCGTCTGCTCTAACTTCGCCGAGAGCCCCGAGACGGTGCCCGACAACATCCGCGAGGTGCAGCCCACCCTGTTCGGCGCCGTGCCGCGCGTGTGGGAGAAGTTCTACGCCGGCATCATGATCGCGCTGAAGGACGCCACGCCGCTGCAGCAGTGGGCCTACAAGCGGGCGATCAACGCCGGCCTCGCCGTGGCCGACGCCCGGCTCGCAGGCCGCGAGCCTTCGGCGCTGGAGAAGCTGCAGTTCCAGGCGGGCTACTGGCTGGTGCTGAAGAACATCCGCAAGATGATCGGGCTCGACCGCTGCCGCTGGCTGTTCACCGGTGCCGCGCCGATCTCGCCCGAGCTGATCCGCTGGTACCTGGCGCTCGGCCTCGACATGTACGAGGTCTACGGCCAGACCGAGAATTGCGGGCTGGCCACGGCGATGCCGGCCAACGGCATCAAGCTCGGCACGGTCGGCAAGGCGGTTCCCTACGGCCAGGTCTCGATCTCGCCGCAGGGCGAGATCCTGATCAAGGGCGACTTCGTGTTCATGGGCTACCTCAACCAGCCGGAGAAGACCGCCGAGACGGTCGACAAGGACGGCTGGCTGCACACCGGCGACGTCGGCACGATCGACAACGAGGGCTACGTCAAGATCACCGACCGGATGAGGGATATCATCATCACGGCCGGCGGCAAGAACGTCACGCCCTCGGAGATCGAGAACCAGCTCAAGTTCTCGCCCTACATCAGCGACGCCGTCGTGGTCGGCGACAAGCGGCCCTACCTCACCTGCCTGATCATGATCGAGCGCGAGACGGTCGAGAAGTTCGCGCAGGATCTCGACGTGCCCTTCACCAACTACGCAAGCCTGTGCCGCTCCAAGGAAGTGCAGGACCTGATCTGGTCGGAGATCGAGAAGGTCAACACCAACCTCGCCCGCGTCGAGTCGATCAAGCGCTTCTTCCTGATCGAGCAGCAGCTCACGCCCGAGGACGAGGAGCTGACGCCGACCATGAAGCTGAAGCGGACGTTCGTGAACAAGAAGTACAAGGACGAGATCGACGCCATGTACCGGTCCCAAGCCGCCTGACAGGGGCGGTCCGACCGGCCTCGTGGGGCCGCCGGGGCCTTTAAAACGGCGCCGGGCGTGTCATAGTCAGTGCAAGCCGGGGAACACCGGACGGGAGGGGGTAGGCGCCCGCTTCTCCCCGATCAGAGACGGGCGCCGATTGCTTAGGAGGCAACGCTTATGAGACTACTGAAACCGGTCCTGCTGGGCGCCGCGGTCGGCCTCGCCGCCCTGCCGGCATTCGCGCAGACCAAGGTCACCAACCAGGGCGTGACCCCCGCCGAGATCGTGATCGGCACCCACCAGGACCTCTCCGGTCCGATCAAGGTGTGGGGCGTGCCCGTACTCAACGGCATGCAGCTCGCCGTCGACGACGTCAACGGCAAGGGCGGCATCCACGGCCGCAAGCTCCGGCTGATCGCCGAGGACACGCAGTACGACCCGAAGAAGGCCGTGCTCGCCAGCCAGAAGATGGTCGAGAAGGACAAGGTCTTCGCCATGATCGGCCCGATGGGTTCGCCCACCGTGCTGGCGGCGCAGGACGTGCTGTTCGATGCGGGCGTGCCGCAGCTCTTCCCGCTGACCGCGGCGGAGTTCACCTTCAAGTTCGATCCGGCCAAGCCGCAGGAGCGCCTGAAGTTCAACAACCTGCTGCCCTACGTCGAGAGCACGCGGGCCGCGGTCAAGTACATGGTCGAGTGGAAGAAGACCAAGAACAACTGCATCATGTACCAGGACGACGAATACGGTAAGAACGTGTTCGACGGGTTCACGCAGCAGCTCACTGCGATGAACATGAAGGCGTCGTCCGTCACGACCTACAAGCGTGGCGCTTCGGACTTCGCCGCCCAGGCCGCCAAGATGAAGGCGGACGGCTGCGACCTGGTGCTGATGGGCACCGTCATCCGCGAGACGATCGGCCTGATGGCCGAGGCCAAGAAGATCGGCTTCGCGCCGGTCTGGCTCGGCGCCACGCCGGTCAACGTGCTGGAGATCCCGGCGCTCGGCAAGGAGCTGGTCGAAGGCCTCTACGCCGCCGCCGGCTTCGTCATCCCCTATCGCGACACCTCGACGGGCGCCGTGAAGGAGTGGTGCGAGGCCTACTTCAAGAAGTTCGGCGTCGAGCCGAACAGCCAGGCGGTCATCGGCTACAACACGGTCATGACTTTCGCCCACTACGCCAACGTCGCGGGCAAGGACCTGACTGGCCAGAAGCTGCTCGACGCGCTCGAGAGCGGCAGTGTCTACCAGGACATCTTCAGCTCGCCGCCGACCAAGTTCTCCAAGACCAATCACCTCGCGACCACGATCACGCAGGTGCAGGAGATCAAGAACGGCCGTTGGGTGCTGGTGAAGGGCGACCTGCTCTTCTAGGACACCGCCTCATCGAAACGATCAGCCCGGGCGGGCAACCGCCCGGGCTTTTCTTTTAGACCGGGGGCCACTCAGACAGGGGGGACCGGCACCTTGTTGCGGCGCAGCTCCTGCTGCAGCACCGGGATGGCCGCGCCGGTCTGGCCCTCGTGGCACTGGGCGATGGCGAGGCGCGCGTTGATGTCGGCCTGCGTGCCGTCGTCGTCGTTGGTCAGGTCGCCCATGCCGCCGGCGACGTACTCGCCATAGGCCCAGCTCAGCTTGCTGCAGTAGGCCGTGGCCTGTGCGGCAGTCATGCCCGGCGCCGTGAGGATCCTGAAGCTCGCCGGTCTTTCCGGCCTCGTCCTCGCCGCAGCGGCCTGCACCCAGACCGCGAGCGGCCCGCCGCCGGGCA
>SCVT01000716.1 GCA_004296815.1 Reyranella sp.
TCCGACACGTCAAGCTTATTCACGTCGGCATTGACGACGATGGTCGGCGTGCCCTTGCGGTCGACGCGGAACAGCGCCTCGCCCACCATCTCGCTCGAGCCGACCTTGAGCGTGCTGACCTCGACCTTGAAGCCGTTGCGCTGGGTCGACGCCTTTGCGCTCAGCGAATAGGGACCGCCGGCCGGCACGGGCAGGCGCACATAGGGGCCGAACGCCGAGACGTCGGGTCCTTCGGCGGTGATCTGCAAGGTCGTGCCTTTCACCCCGACACCGCCCTTGATGGCGATCTTGCCGCCGCCGAAGCCGCCTTGCAGGTCGATGTTGCCGGGCAATCCGCGGATCCAGCCTTCGAACGATCCCGCCGTGCCCTTCAGGTCGAGCGGCACGGCCTGCGGCATGCCGAAACGCCCTTCCACCTGCAGCGTCTGGTTGGGCGCGGACGCCTTGAAGCTGGCGTTCGGCACCTCGATCACCACGGGCGGACGTCCCGCCCCTTCGATGATCGTCAGCACCGAGTCCTTCACCTCGACGGTGTTGATCCACGGGAAGGCAGCGGTGGTGCGGAGCCGCAGCGACCGGTTCTCGCCGGGATGTGGCCCCGAGCCGTCGGGCGGCGGCAGCATCTCGAGGTTGGCGTCGCCGACGTCGTTGCGCTCGACCAGGATGTCGGCGCCTTCCAGCACGATCTTGCCGATCTTCACCTCGCCCAGGAAGAGCGAGAACGGATCGAGGTAGAGGGTCATGCGTCGCACGCGCGCGAGGTCCGGGCGCGAGCCCCAGGCCGCATTGGTGAGCGTGACGCCCTCCGCGACCATGGCCGGCTCGGTGCCGAGCTTCACCGTGAGCGGCACTCGCGCCGACAGCTCACGGCCGGTGACCTTGCGGACCTGATCGGTCAGGCGCGCCTGATAGCGCGAGAGGTCGCGCGTGGCGGCCCAGACGACGCCGCCGATCGCGGCGATCGGGATCGCCGCTGCCGCAATCCAGGCCAGCCGCCTCCAGGGAATCCGCATGCCGCCCGATTCTCGCTCAAACACCGTCCGTGGAGAAGCCCAATGCCTCAATCGTGCGGCGGAAGTGAGGTGGCAGTTCCGCTTCGGCCTTCAGCTCTCCCCGCCCGGACGGGTGCGGCAGCGACAGGCGGCGGGCATGCAGATGCAGGCGGCGCGCCTCGGTGAGCGTCGAGAGCAGCGCTTCCTCGCCGCCATACTTGCGGTCGCCGAGGATCGGGCAGCCGATCTCGGCGCAATGGACGCGGAGCTGGTGGGTGCGGCCGGTACGCGGCCACAGCGCGAGGAAGGCGGCGCGCTTGCCGATCCGGTCCATCTCCTTGAAGTGGGTCAGCGCCTTCTGGCCCTCCTCGTGGTCGACCTGCATGAGCTCGCGGTCACGCGCGCCCGGCCGCTTGGCGAGCGGCAGGTCGATCAGCCCGTCCTTGCGCGGCGGCACGCCGACCACGACGGCCCAGTAGAGCTTTTCCGTCTCCCGATCGCGGAAGGCCTCGGCCAGCCGCTTGGCCGCCTGTCCCGTGCGCGCGATCAACAGCAGGCCGCTGGTATCCTTGTCGAGCCGGTGGACGAGGCGCGGCCGGTCCTCGTAGCCGAAGCGCAGCGCGTCCAGCATGCCGTCGACGTGCTTTTCCGTGCCGCTGCCACCCTGGACGGCCAGGCCGGGCGGCTTGTTGAGCACGATCACCTGGTCGTCGCGGTGGATAACCATGCGCTGGATCTCGGCGGCGTCGCGGTCGGACACGGCAGGCGCCGCCGCGCGCGGCTTGGGCGGCGGCGACACGGAAACACCCGGCGGCAGGCGAATGGCCTGGCCCGGCTCGACCCTGTCCTTGCCCTCGGCGCGCTTGCCGTCGATCCGTACCTGGCCCGTGCGCAAAAGCTTCTGCAGCGCACCGTGGCTGAGCTCGGGGAAATGACGCTGGAACCAGCGGTCCAGGCGCAGGCCCGCTTCGTCGTCGGAGACGGCGCGTTGCTGGACCTTGGAGGTGCCGCCGGCGGGGCTGTCGCTCATGGCGCGCAACCTACGGGACGGGCTAAACAGCGTCCATGGAATCGGTGTCGTTCGACACGCTCACTTTCGACCATCCGGCAGCGCGCAAGCCGGCGCGCGTCTCGGCGACCCTGCATCTGCCCGAAGACCGCCCGGCGCCCTTTCCATGCATGGTGATCCTGACCAGCAGCGCAGGCGTGCAGCGCCATCGCGAGCACTACTACGCAGACCTGCTGAACCGTGCCGGAGCGGCAGCGCTGGTCGTCGACAGCTTCACCGGCCGCGGCGTGCGCCGCACCGTCGCTGACCAGACGCTGGTGTCGGCGGCGCAGATGGAAGGCGACGCCTTCGCAAGCCTCGCCCTGCTCCGCGGCGATCCACGCATCGATCCGGGCCGCATCGGCATCATGGGCGTCTCCAAGGGCGGCGTCGCGACGCTCAACGCCGCCGTCGCTGTCCGCCAGCGCTGGCGCGACGGCTTCCCGCACCTGTTCGACCTGCATGTCGCGATCTGCCCCGGCGCCACGGCGCAGCATCGCGACCCCACGACGCACGGACGGCCGATGTACCTGATGCTGGCGGCCAAGGACGACTACACGCCGGCCAGCCTGGCGATCGAGTATGCCGAACGCATGCGCGCCGCGGGCAACGCCCGAATCAAGGTGAAGGTCTACGGCAGCGCCCATCACGGCTGGGAGTCGCTGGGGCCGGTGTTCGACATCAAGGACGCCGAGAACTGGTCGACCTGCCGCAACTTTATTGAGGATGACGGGCGGCATTTCGTGCCCTGCGTCGGCCGGGCGATGGCCGAGCCCGAATTCCAGGCCTGGGCGCGGCAGAATTGCGTGACGAAAGGCGCCCGCGCCGGCGGCGGAACGGCGGCGCTGAAAGAGCGCGCGAGTGCCGATCTCATCGACTATTTGCGTGGCTTCCGCTTCGTCGTCTGATGGACGAATCGGACGTTTCCGGTTATATACAACGTGTGATTCGCTCAGCCTTTTTCGCCGGTTCCCTGGCTTTCGCGCTCTCCGTTTCCGGAGCCTCCCCCACCTACGCATCGGGCGCCCTGTGGACCGGATCGGCAGCCGGGACGGCGCGGGCCGAGACCCTCCTGAAAACGCTTCGCAGTGCCGGCGACCACGGGCTCGAGCCCGCCTGGTACAGCATCGGCGATATCGAGAAGGCTATCGCCCCCGGCGCCGATGCATCGGCCGCCGAAGCCCTGCTCACCGCCGTCTTCGTGGCCTACGCCAGCGACGTCTCCACGGGGCGCGTGCGCGCCAACAGGGTCGACAAGGAAATCGACATCCAGCAGCGCAAGGTCGAGAAGGCCGACCTGCTGAAGGCCGCGACCGACGCGCCCGACTTCGCGGCCTACCTCGCCGCCTTGCCACCCAAGGGCGACTACCCGGCGCTCCAGAAGGCGCTGACACTCTGGCGCGAGAAGCGCGGCAAGGTCGCCTACACGCCGATGACCGACGGCGTCGCCCTGAAGCCCGGCATGGTCGATGCGCGCGTACCGCTGCTGCGCAAGCGGCTGGCCGAGCTCGACTTCACGGTGCCGCCGGCCGGCACCGTCGTCGACCAGTACGACGAACCGCTGGCGGCCGTGGTCAAGGCCTACCAGGAGATGAAGGGCCTCACGGTCGACGGCGTGATCGGCGCCAAGACGGTGCGCTCGCTCAACACCACGATCGACGAGCGGATTGAGCAGATCGTTGCCAACCTGGAGCGCCGGCGCTGGCTGGTCGAGGATCTAGGCAGCCGCTACGTCTTCGTGAACACCGGCGACTATTCGATGGTGTTCGTGAACGAGGGCAAGCCCGCTTTCCAGAGCCAGGTCATCGTCGGCACGCCGAAGGATCCCACGCCGGAGATCCAGTCGGTGATGCGCGGCTTCCAGACCAATCCCTACTGGACGGTGCCGCAGTCGATTGCCGGCGAGGAATACCTGCCGATCCTGCGCCGCGACCCCAACGCTTTGGCCGGCAGCGGTTTCAAGATCTTCGCGAGCTGGAACACCGATGACGAACTCGACCCCAACACGGTCGACTGGAGCTCGATCCATCCCAAGGCGTTCCCCTACCGCATCCGCCAGGATTCGGGCGCCTCGAACGCGCTGGGCTACATCTTCTTCCCGTTCCAGAACAAGTACGGGATCTACATGCACGACACGGCGAACCGCTGGCTGTTCACCGAGGGCAGCCGCAACTTCAGCCATGGCTGCATCCGCCTGCAGAACCCGCTGAACTTCGTCGACGTGGTGTTCAACGGCAAGAACGGCTTCAGCAAGGACCGCGTGCAGCAGGTGATCACCTCGGGCCAGCAGGCGCACTACACCTTCCCCGAGCCGATCACCCTCTACGTGACCTATCGCACCGTCACGGCGAGCGCCGACGGCAAGCCGACCTTCCGCGACGATGTCTACGGCCGCGACCGCAAGGTCGTGCGGATGATGGCGAAGCCGTAGGGCGCGGACCGCTCGCGGTCCGTTACCGCTTCTTCTCGCGAAGCTTCTTCCAGTATTCCAGCCGCTTCAGGATCTCGCGCTCGAAGCCGCGCTCGACCGGCTGGTAGAACTCCTCGCGCGCCATGCCGTCGGGAAAATAGTTCTGGCCTGAGAAGCCGTCGGCGGCGTTGTGGTCGTACTCGTAGCCCTTGCCGTAGCCGATCTCCTTCATGAGCTTGGTCGGCGCATTCAGGATGTGCATCGGCGGCGTCAGCGAGCCGTGCGTCTTGGCGGCGCGCTTGGCCGCGCCGAAGGCCGTGTAGCCCGCATTCGATTTCGGCGCAGTGCCGAGATAGATCACCGCCTGAGCGATCGCGAGTTCGCCTTCGGGGGAGCCCAGCCGGTCGTAGGTCTCCCATGCCGCGAGCGTCTGGGTCAGCGCCTGCGGATCGGCCATGCCGATATCCTCGACGGCGAAACGTACGAGCCGGCGGGCGATGTATTTCGGGTCCTCGCCGCCGTCGAGCATGCGCGCGAACCAGTAGAGCGCCGCATCGACGTCCGACCCGCGCAGCGACTTGTGCAGCGCGCTGATCAGGTTGTAGTGCGCCTCCTGCGCCTTGTCGTAGAGCGGCGCGCGCTTCTGCAGCAGCGTCGCAAGCCGGGCCGGCGGCACCGGCCCCTTGTCCTTGAGCTGCGAGAGCTGCTCGGCGAGCCCGATCAGGTAGCGGCCGTCGCCGTCGGCCATGGCGAACAGCGCATCCCGGCCGCTCTGGTCGACCGGCAATGGACGGCCCAGCGCTTCCTCGACTCGCGCCAGGAGCTGCTGCAGCGCCGCGTCGTCGAGCCGACGCAGGACCAGCACCTGGCAACGCGAAAGCAGCGCGGCGTTGAGCTCGAACGAGGGATTCTCGGTCGTGGCGCCGATCAGCGTGACCGTGCCGTCCTCGACATAGGGCAGGAAGCCGTCCTGCTGGGCCCGGTTGAAGCGGTGGATCTCGTCGACGAACAGCAGCGTGCCCTTGCCGTCCTTGCGGCGCTGCCTCGCCGCCTCGAAGACGCGGCGCAGGTCAGCGACGCCCGAGAACACCGCCGACAGCGGCTCGAAGTGCAGGTCGACCGACTCCGCGAGCAGGCGGGCGATCGTGGTTTTGCCGCAGCCCGGCGGGCCCCAGAGGATCAGCGAGCCGAGCTTGCGCACCGCCAGCATGCGGCCAAGCGGCCCTTCGGGCCCGAGCAGGTGATCCTGCCCCAGGATCTCGGCCAGCGACTTCGGCCGCAGGCGTTCGGCGAGCGGCGTCGGGGCGAGCGAGGCGAAGAGTTCAGCCGGCACGCCGCGAGCCTAGCACGTCAGCGGAACTGCAGCGGGATGATCGCGCCGTCGCGGCCGACGTTGATGCTGTTCACGGCGCTGGTGACGCGCTTCTGCAGGTCGGCGACGCTCTTCACTTCCTGGCCGTTGACCGACAGGATCATGTCGCCGGGTCGCACGAAGCGGCTGGCATAGGCGCCGGGCTTCACCTCGACCACCGTGACGCCCGGCCGCCACTCGGCGAGTCCCATCTCCTCGGCCACGGCCGGCGACATGTTGACGACGGACGCGCCGGACAGCGGCTGGCGGCCTTCGAGCAGGGCCTTGTCGCGCAGCGGAGTCTCCGGCGGCGCGGCGAGCTTCATCTGCACGACCAGCTCCTTGCCGGCGCGGATCACCTTGATCGGCACGACGGTATCGACGTTCAGCGTCGAGAGGCGAAAGCGCAGCGCCGCCTCGTCGTCGATCGGCATCTCGCGGATCGCCACGAT
>SCVT01000084.1 GCA_004296815.1 Reyranella sp.
CCGGCGAGGCAGTTGAGCAGCGTCGTCTTGCCGGAGCCCGACTCGCCCACGATGCCCAGCACCTCGCCGGGCCACAGGTCGAAGCTCACGTCGCGGCAGGCGACGCGGTTGCCGAAGCGCTTGCCGACGTTGCGCGCGGAGAGGAGGGCGCTCATCGGCGGCCCTCGCAATAGTCGGTGTCGGAGCAGACGAAGAGCCGCTTGCCCTGGTCGTCGACGATCATCTCGTCGAGGAAGCTCTCCCTGGAGCCGCAGAGCGCGCAGCACTCGCTCCAGCTCTCGATCTCGAACGGATGGTCGTCGAAGTCGAGGCTCTTGACCGGCGTGTAGGGCGGCACGGCGTAGATGCGCTTCTCGCGTCCGGCGCCGTAGAGCTGCAGGGCGGGGCTGCGGTCGAGCTTGGGATTGTCGAACTTCGGGATCGGCGAGGGGCTCATGATGTAGCGCCCGTTCACCTGGACCGGATAGTTGTACGACTTCGAGATGCGGCCGTGCCGGGCGATGCTCTCGTAGAGGCTCACCTGCATGACGCCGTATTCCTGCAGCGCGTGCAGGGTGCGCGTCTCGGTCTCGCGCGGCTCCAGCATGCGCAGCGGCTCGGGGATCGGCACCTGGAAGACCAGGATTTGGCCGTCCATGAGCGGCGTCTCGGGCACGCGGTGGCGCGTCTGGATGATCGTCGCTTCGGGCGTGGCCGTCGTGGTGGCGACGCCCGCCACGCGGGCGAAGAAGCGGCGGATCGAGACGGCGTTGGTCGTGTCGTCGGCGCCCTGGTCGATCACCTTCAGCGTGTCGGCCTGGCCGATGATGGCGGCCGTCACCTGGATGCCACCGGTACCCCAGCCGTAGGGCAGCGGCATCTCGCGGCCGCCGAACGGCACCTGATAGCCCGGCACTGCCACCGCCTTGAGGATGGCGCGGCGGATCATCCGCTTGGTCTGCTCGTCGAGGTAGGCGTAGTTGTAGGCCGGGTCCTGAGTGTGGGTGTCGGGCATGCTCACTCCGCCGCCTGCGTGAGCGGCGCCGTTTCGGCGCGGCGCTTCTCGACCTCGGCGCGCAGTGCGCGCACGACCACCAGCTCGGACTGGAAGTCGACATAGTGCGGCAGCTTGAGGTGCTGCACGAAGCCCGAGGCCTCGACATTGTCGGAATGCGCCAGCACGAACTCCTCGTCCTGGGCGGGCGAGTCGGCGCCCTCGGAGAGCTCGGCGCCGCGCAGCGCGCGGTCGACCAGCGCCATGGCGATCGCCTTGCGCTCGGCATGGCCGAAGGCCAAGCCATAGCCGCGCGTGAACTGCGGCGGCACCTCGGCCGAACCGGCGAACTGGTTGACCATGTCGCACTCGGTGACCTCGATCTCGGCGATCTCGATCTCGAAGCCCAGCTCCTCGGGCACGAAACCGACGGCCACGCGGCCGTAGCGGATCTCGCCAACGAAGGGATGGTTGTTGCCGTAGCCGCGCTGCGTCGAGTAGCCGAGCGCCAGCAGGAAACCCTCGTCGCCGCGCGCCAGGTTCTGGAGCCGCAGCGGCCGGTCGGCCGGGAACGACAAGGGCTCGCGCGTGAGATCCTGCGGCGGGGCGTCGTTGGCGGGGGCCGGCTCGAGCAGGCCTTCGCGCGCGAGAATGTCGCCGACATGCGGCAGCGCCTGCGCGGTGTCGGCGGGCGCGGTCGGTGCCGTGGGCCGCTCGCCCGCCGCGGCCAGCGAGAAGTCGAGCAGGCGGTGGGTGTAGTCGTAGGTCGGGCCCAGCACCTGGCCGCCCGGCACGTCCTTGAAGGCGGCCGAGATGCGGCGCTCCGGCACCATGTGCGCGGTGTCGAGCGGCACGGAGTCGCCGAAGCGCGGCAGGGTGGTGCGGTAGGCGCGCAGCAGGAAGATCGCCTCGATGAGATCGCCGCGCGCCTGCTTGATGGCGAGGGCGGCGAGCGTTCGGTCGTAGCAGGAGCCTTCGGTCATCACGCGGTCGACTGCGAGGCCGAGCTGCTGGTCGATCTGCTCGAGCGTGAGCTCGTCGAGGCCGCGGTCGCCGCGGCGTCGGTCGGCGATGAGGTCCAGCGAGTGGGCGATGGCGGCTTCGCCGCCTTTGACCGCGACGTACATGGTCAGGCCTCCACGGCGATGCTGCGCGGCATCGCGATGAGCTGGTTGCCGGCGGCGAACACGATGTCGACGCCGCAGGGAAAGGACGCGTGGTTGGCGGCGCACTCGCGCCAGAAGGCCTCGCAGGGACCGGCGATGGCGACGCGCGCGGCGCCGTCGATACCGGGGCCGCGCCAGGTGCGCGGCGCACCGCCCTGGAGCGCCGGCACCTCGATCACGAGCGTGGCGGAGCGGTCGGGGAAGGTGTCGGTGCCGATGGCGAAGCCGTCGAGCGGCGCGGGATCGTCGAAAGAGACGACGGCGAAGGCGGCGTCGCCGCGCGTCGTCACGATCGGCGTGCCGGCATGGAAGCGCAGGAAGCTGCGCACGGCATCGAGGTCGAAAGCAGTGTCGAGCCACACCGGCGTGTCGCGATCGGCAAGCGTCAGCAGGAAGGCGGTCGCCGCAGGCGACAGTGCGCCGGGCCCCGATGGTGCATCGTCGAGCGTCACGATGCGGCCGGGATGGGACATCGCGTCGAGCACCTGACGGAACAGGCGCTGCGCGTCGTGCGCGGGATCGGCCAAGCCAGGAGCGAGCAAAGTGTCGCTCATGCGCCGGCCTCGCGCGCGACGGTGAAGAACTCGACCTTGGTGGCGGCGGCGCGCGCGGCGATCAGGCGATGCCGCGCCTCGGCCTCGGCCTCGAGAGATCGGAAGAGC
>SCVT01000717.1 GCA_004296815.1 Reyranella sp.
GCCGCCTACCTCAAGGACCCGACCGACGGGCAATGGGCGACCGCGCCCGACTTCGTCGAATGGAAGGCGTGGATGACCAAGTACCATCCGACCGGCAACCCGTCGGACTCGTTCAACGCCTACGCCTATGCGGTCTGCGCGACCATGCGCGAGTGCCTGAAGCGCTGCGGCGACGAGCTCACGCGCGCCAACCTCATGAAGCAGGCCGCGAGCATGAAGGACCTCGTGGTGCCGATGCTGCTGCCCGGCATCAAGATCAACACCAGCCCGACCGACTTCTTCCCGATCCAGTCGGTGCGCCTGCAGCGCTTCAAGGGCGAGACCTGGGAACTGTTCGGCAACGTGCTGAGCAACGAAAGCGTCTGACGAAGAAAAACCCGCCCCGGCTGAACCGGGGCGGGTCGTCTCTCGTGACGAGGAAGCGCGACTAGCGCGTCTCGGTGACCTTGCCCTGGCTGTCGATCGCGATCGCGACCGGGGCGTTGCCGGCGTTGCGCGCCGTGCCATGCCAGGTGCCGTCGGCCGCGCGGGTGAGGCCACGCACGCCGGTGTAGCCGCTCTTCTCGGCCTGCACGCGCACGACGGCGGCAGCGGCCGTCGGGGTCGGGTTGCTGCGCGGGCCGGCCGGATCGGCCAGGCCCTGCTCGGCCGGCGGAACGGCGCCGACCGGCGAGCGGGCGTGGGCCTGCGCGGCGACGAAAGCGGTGGCGACGAGCGCGACGGCGATGAGGGGACGCTTCATTGTACGCATACTCCTTTGATGGACTGACGAACGCCCGCGATCCTGGCGATCAATGCGGCAACCGTGTGATGCATGTGCGCAGCCACCGTGCTGCGATACGATGAAGATGCCGGTTCGACAGACAATATTGGCTCGTCCCGCAATGCGACTGCTGCAAGGAGCGCGCCACAAGATGGGCTCGCTCGCTTGATTGAAGAAATTAGATGACCATTCTCCGATCATCGCCAAACTTGGAAATGGTTTCCGCCCATGAGGGGATCATGACCGAATATAAAAAATCCTGACGTGTCGAGCGTGCCAAGATGAGCGACGCTCGATGGCTGAGAGGGGACTGGGAATGACACTGCCTGTGGCAACGCTCGACCACGTGGTCATCAATGCGCGCGACGACATGGATCACGCTGCCGACCTCTACACGCGGCTGGGCTTCTCGCTCACCGAGCGCGGCTACCATTCGCTGGGCTCGATGAACCACCTCGCGATGTTCGGCACCGACTATCTCGAGCTGATCGCCATTCCGAAGGACGCCAAGAGCGGCCGCCTCGACCTGCTGGAGTTCCCGAACGGCCTGAACGGGCTGGTGTTCGGCTCGGAAGATTCGGCCGTCACCTACGAATCGCTCGCCAAGGTGGGCGTGCCCGTCGATCCGCCGGTCGAGTTCACGCGCCCCGTGAAAGTCGGCGGCGAGACGCGCGACGCGCGCTTCCGCACGGTGCGGATGAAGGCGGGCGTCGTGCCCTATGGCCGCGTCTATTACTGTCATCACTTCACGCGCGACGTGGTGTGGCGCGACGAGTGGCGCCACCACGCCAACGGCACGGTCGCCGTCGTGCGTGCGCTGATCGTCGAGCCTGATCCCGCCGCCGCCTCCAAGCTCTAT
>SCVT01000008.1 GCA_004296815.1 Reyranella sp.
CGAAAGCTCGTGCGGGTAGCGGTCGTACTGGTGCGGCTGCAGGCCGACCGACTGCATGGTGGCCAGCGCGCGCTCGCGCCGCTCGGCCGGCGTCGCCTCCTCGTGGATGGCGAGCGGCTCCTCGATCTGCCGGCCCACGGGCAGGCGGCGATCGAGGGCGCCCAGCGGATCCTGGTAGACCATCTGGATGCGCCGGCGCAGCGCACGCCAGGCCGGCGTGGCGACTGGTGGCAGCGACTCTCCGCGATAGCGCACCGTGCCGGCCGTGGGCGGTACCAGTCCCAGCACGAGCTTGCCGGTCGTCGACTTGCCGCAGCCCGACTCGCCCACCAGGCCGAGGGTGCGTCCCGGCTGCAGCGTCAGCGACACGCCGTCGACGGCGCGCAGCGTCGCCTTGGCGGCGAACAGGCCCTGGCCGGTGCGGACCTGATAGTGGCGGCGAAGGCCCGCGGCCTCGAGCAGCACGCTCATTCGGCCGCCTGGGGAAGGGCCCAGACCGACCCGCCGTGCTCGATCGGGCGGTGGCAGGCCGCGACGTGGCGGAAGCCGAGGTTACGCGCGGGCGGCGGCGTTCCGGCGCAGTGAACTTCGGCGACCGGGCAACGCGGCGCGAAGCGGCAGCCCGCCGGCAGGTTCCAGGGATCGGGCACGGTGCCGGGAATGGCGGCGAGCCGGCGTCGCGGACCGGTGAGGGCCGGCAGCGCGGCCAACAGGCCCTGCGTGTAGGGATGACGCGCGCTGCCGAACAGGTCGACCGAGGGCGCTTCCTCGACCAGGCGGCCGGCGTACATCACCGCCACGCGGTCGACGTTCTCGGCGACGACGCCGAGATCGTGGCTGATCAGCACCAGCGCCATGCCGGTGTCGCGACGGATGCCGGCGAGCAGCGCCAGGATCTGCGCCTGGATGGTGGCGTCGAGCGCCGTCGTCGGCTCGTCGGCCACCAGCAGGTCGGGCTGGCCGGCCAGCGCCACGGCGATCATGACCCGCTGGTTGAGGCCGCCGGAAAGAAGGTGGGGGTAATCGTGCAGGCGCCGGCGCGCATCGGCGATGCCGACCTGGTCGAGCAGGCGCAGTGCCTCGGCCTCGGCGGCACGTCCGTCGAGACCACGATGCAGCTTCAGCGCCTCGACGAGCTGCCATCCGATGCGGTGCACCGGGTTGAGGCAGCTCGACGGGTCCTGGAAGATCATGGCGATGCGCTTGCCGCGCACCTGTTCGAGTGTCGTGCGCGGTGCGGCGATCAGCTCCTGCCCGTCGAGCCGCGCCGAGCCCGAGACGCGGGCGCGTCCCGGCAGCAGGCCGAGGGCGGCGAGCCAGGTGACGCTCTTGCCCGATCCCGACTCGCCCACGATGCCCAGCGCCTCGCCGGGCGCCACCTCGAGGGTGATGCCGTCGACGGCGCGCGAGCTCCGCCCGCCGTTCTCGAAATCGACCGAGAGGCCACGGAGCGCGACCAGCGGAGCGACCATCGTCGGTCGCCCTCAGGTCGAGAAGTTGGTGTTGCGGAACTCCATCGCGAAGGACGGAGAGGCCTTCCACTTGATGTCGCGGCGCTTGGCCGTGAAGGTCGCGTTCTGGTGCAGCACGGTGTATGCGGGGTCCTCGCGCTCGCAGATCACCAGCATGCGCGCGAACATCGCCTTGCGCTTTGCCATGTCGGTCTCGACCTCCATGGCGGCCGACAGGCTGTTCATCTCGGCGTTGGTCCACTCGCCGACCTGCTGCTGCTGGCCCTGCGGGCCGTGCTGCGCCACGATCGAGGAGATCGGATCGTTGAAGCCGGCGCTGTTCGACCAGTCGCGTACCGCGCGCGGGTTGTTGGTGTCGAAGATCTGCTGCCAGTTCTCCTTCATCTCGATCTGCACGTTGAGACCGGCGGCGCGCCACATCTCGACCAGCACCTGCGCCGTCGAGGACTGGTTGGTGTAGTAGTTGTTCAGCAGGCGATAGGGGATCGCGTCGCCCTTGTAGTTGGCTTCCTTGAGCAGCGCCTTGGCCTTGGCGAGGTCGAAGGCCGGCACCGTCCAGTTCTCGACGAACATCGGACCGTAGAACTCCCACTGCAGGCCGGCCGGCACGCGGGTGCGGCCCGACCATAGCGCATCGACGATCGCCTGGCGGTCGATGGCGTGGGTGAAGGCCTGGCGGATGCGCGGATCGGCGAGCCGCGGATGGTTCTTGTCGAACACCGTGAGGCGGTGGTTGACGATGGTGCTGCCCAGCACCTCGAACTTCGTGTTCTTCTCGATGCCCGGGATCTGGTCGGGCGGCACGTCGCAGATGAAGTCGAACTGGCCGGCGAGCAGGCCGTTGATGCGGGTGGCGACCTCGGGCACCACGACCATGCGCACGCTCTTCAGCGGCGGGCGGCCGCCCCAGTAGTCGTCGTGGGCGTCCATGGTGAGCGACTGGTCGGCCACGAACTCCCGCACCTTATAGGGGCCGGTCGAGACGGGCGTGCGCGACCAGTCGAGCCAGCTCTTGGCCTCGTCGTAGGCGCGGCGCGAGACGATGTCGGCGCCCATGCGGCCGATACGGCCCTCGAGCGTCACGTCGGGCGTGCGGTTGGTGAAGCGCACCGTGTACTTGTCGATCGCCTCGACCTTCTCCAGCGCCGGGAACAGGCGCTTGGCCACGGCCGGCACTTCCGGCGGCAGGTTCTTGCCCTGGACCGCGTCGCGGATCAGCACCGAGGTGAACAGCGTCTTGTTCGAGCCGATGTCGTAGTCCGGACCGAACATGCGGTCTCGGCTGAAGGTGAAGACCACGTCGTCGGCGGTCATCTCGTCGCCGTTGTGGAACTTCACGCCCTTGCGCAGGGTGAACTCGACGGTGCGGTCGTCGATCCGCTTCCAGCTCTCGGCGAGGCCGGGCTTCTCCTCGAGCTTCGAGAGCAGGTCCTGCATGATCAGGCGCTCGAAGATGAAGGAGAAGACGCGCTGGCCGACGTTGGACTGCTCGCGCAGGGGCTCCAGCGAGGCGCTGTTGGCGATCTGCTGCACGGCGATGGTGATGCTCGGCCGCTGGTCGGCCTGGCCGATGGCGACCCGGGGGAGGGCCAAGCTCGTGGCGGCAAGGCCGGAGGCGGCGATCAGGCGACGGCGGCGCAGGAACATGGCGCGAACTCCCTCTGGGTGAAGAGGGCGGGACGCTAGGACGCTTCGATGACCACACGGTTTCGCTTTGGTGACGCTTCGCTTGTGCAGTGCGGCAAGTCATCCACACTGTGCAAAAAGGTTCGCGAGATCACCCCTCGGAGATGACGCCCGAGCGCCGGGCAGGGAGTAGAATCGGCGCAACAATCGGGGGAGTTCATCATGCCTACCATCGCCAATCGCCTCTATGCCGAGTTCCTGGGCACCGCCTGGCTGGTGTTGGGTGGCTGTGGCAGCGCGGTGCTGGCCGCCGGCTTCCCGCAGCTCGGCATCGGCTTTGCGGGCGTTGCGCTCGCCTTTGGCCTCACGGTGCTCACCATGGTCTACGCCGTCGGCGGCGTGTCGGGCGGACACTTCAATCCCGCGGTCACGGTCGGGCTCGCCGCCGGCGGGCGCTTCCCGTGGAGCGAGGTCGTGCAGTACGTGATTGCCCAGGTCCTGGGCGGCATCGCGGGCGCGGCAATCCTCTACGTCATCGCCACCGGCAAGGCCGGCGCCGAGATCGGCAGCTTCGCGAGCAACGGCTACGACGCGCAGTCGCCCGGCAAATACGGCATGGTGGCGGCGCTGGTGACCGAGATCGTGATGACCTTCGGCTTCGTCACGGTGATCCTGGGCTGCACCGACAAGAAGGCGCATCCGGCAATGGCGGGGCTGGCGATCGGGCTGGCGCTCACCCTGATCCACCTGGTGAGCATTCCCGTCACCAACACCTCGGTGAATCCCGCGCGCAGCACGGCGCCGGCGTTGTTCGCCGGCGGCGCGGCGCTGTCGCAGCTCTGGCTGTTCTGGGTGGCGCCGCTGGTCGGCGGCGCGATCGCGGGCCTGGCCTACGGGCTGCTCGGCCGCAAGGACTGAAAACTGACGCCCGGCCCGCGTAGCGCTAGGATGCGGCACGGGATCACAGGGGGAATCGACATGATCGCACTCAGACTGGCCGCTGTCGCACTCGCGGGAGCGCTGCCCTTTGCCGCCTCGGCGCAGGACGCCGAGGTGCACTTCTGGCTGAAGGCCGACCCCAAGAACATCCAGGGTTGTATCTCGGCCGACCCGTCCTTCACGCGCGAGCACACGTTCAAGATGGTGAACGGCCAGGCCGAGATCAAATCGGCGGGGGGCATCAACGTGAAGCTCAAGCAGCGCGCCAACGGCGTCTACACCGGCGACTTCGACCTCGGCCGCATGAACCTCAACATCGTGGCCAACACCGCCTCGCAGCCCAAGATGCTCACCGTCACGACGCAGAATCTCGGCTGCAAGTGGGCGGCGGTAAGGGAATAGGCGCCCACCGCCTCCTTCGTCATCGGCAGGTGAGATGAGCAGTCATCGGCGGTCCGTCCCGTTCAGCATCACCATGCTGACCCTGATGGCGCTGATCGTCGTGCCTCTGGCGACGGTGCTGCTCTGGCTCGGCTGGCGTTCGGTCGACTTCCTGGAGCAACGCAGCGCCGACCAGCGCGTCACTGCGCTGGAGGCCGCTGTCGAGCGCTTCATGTCGGAGGGGCTCAAGATCGTCATATCGGTCGGGCAGACCCTTTCGGAGGGGCCGAGCTTCAACGCCACCGAAAGCCCGCTGATCGACGAGACCCGCAAGCGACAGCTCATTGCCATGCTCGGCCGCCATCCGGCGGTGCAGGCGGCGTTCGCGGGCTACGACGACGGCGGCTTCATCTACGCCGGGCGCACCGACAGCTTCACCGTGGCCCAGCGCAGCGAGTTCGATGTGCCCGACGGCGAGGCGATCATTGTGCGCGCGATGGCCGGCGGTACCCCGCCGCGCGAGGAGACCTGGTGGTTCTACAATGCCGACGGCACGCACAGCCCGTCGCGCGTCCGTCGCACCGACTACGATCCCCGGACTCGGCCGTGGTACGTCGAGGCGATGAGGAACGGAAAGGCCATCCTCACCGAGCCCTACCGCTTTGCGCAGACCAACGACATCGGCATCTCGGCTGGAGTTCCGTTGCAGAACGGCAAGGGCGTCGTTGGCTTCGACTTCACGCTGCGCACGCTGTCGCAGCTCCTGACGGCCTACAAGATCACCGGCAACTCGGTGATCATGGTCGGCCACTCGGGCGGCAGCGTCGAGATCCAGTCGGAACCCTGCGCACCAGATGCGCCCGGTTGCTTCAACGACAACGAGGTGCGGACGGTGTTGCGCGGCGAGATTCGCCAGGCGTTCGTCTCCGATCGCCGGATCGACCGCCACATCACCGTGGGCGATCACGCTTACCGCATCATCGTCAATCGCATGCAGCCCCAGCTCGGCCAGCGCTTTGTGGTCGCGGCCGCGGTGCCGGTGAGGGAGCTGACAGCGGCGTCGCGCGTATTGCTGCAGCGTGCGGCGATCGCCGCGGCCGTCGCGGTCGGCCTGGCCATCCTGGCGGCGCTGATCGCCTCGCTGCTGGTCTCGCGCTCGATCGCCCATCTCGCCGCCAAGACCGAGCGCATCCGCCGCCTCGACTTCTCGGATCGCCAACCGGTGCAGAGCCGGATCAGGGAGATCGTGCGCCTGTCCGATGCCGTGGAGCGCATGCGCGAGGGGCTCGAGATCTTCGGCCGCTACGTCTCGAAGGACCTCGTGCACCAGATCATGCGCTCCCCCGAGTCGAGCGGCGTCGGCGGCACGCGGCGCGAGATCACGGTGATGTTCACCGACATCGAGGGCTTCTCGCTGCTCAGCGAGACGATGGAGCCGGAGCTCCTGACCAGCCGGCTCTCGCGCTACTTCGAGACGCTGGGCTCGGCGATCTCGCTCAATCGCGGCATGATCGACAAGTATATCGGCGACAGCATCATGGCGTTCTGGAACGCGCCCGAGCTCGACCCCGACCATATCGCCAACGCCTGCCGCGGCGCGCTGCAGGCCGCGGCCGCCGGCCGCGAGCTGTCGGAGAGATGGCGCGAGCGCGGCCGGCCGGGCTTCCGCACGCGCTTCGGGCTGCACACCGGGCCGGCCGTCGTCGGCAATGTCGGCGCGAAGGAGCGCATCAACTACACGCTGGTTGGCCAGGTCGCGAACCAGGCCTCGCGGCTCGAGGGCATGAACAAGGTCTACGGCACCGAGGTGCTGGCGAGCGGCGAGGTGGCGGAGCCCACATCTGAGCTGTTCGTCTGGCGACGCATCGACCGCGTGGTCGCCGTCGGCACCACCGAGCCGCACGATATCTACGAGCCGCTCGGCGAGGCGTCGACGCGGCACGAGCACGAGGCATTCCTCGCCCTGTGGGAGCAGGGCCGCACGGCCTATGTCGCCGGCCGCTTCGAGCAGGCGATCGAGGCCTTCCGCGCCGCCGCCGCGATGCGCGAGGAGGATGCACCCTGCAGGCTCTTCATCGCACGCTGTGAAACCTTCCTGCGTACCGGCGCGCCGGAGGGCTGGGACGGCACCTGGCGGATGGAGCAGAAGTAGGTCTTTACCAGCGTACCGTCACGCCCATGGTGAAGAAGCGCGCGTTGATCTGATCGAAGAAGCCGCCGGCCAGCAGATCGAAGTCGATGTTGCCGTCGTTGGGGCGCCAGCGGATGCCGAGCTGCGCGGCGGTGGTGTCGCCCGAGCGGCCGAACGTCTCGAGCATAAGGGAGACGTCCCACGCGACCTTGGTCTCGATCTGGACGCCCCAGAAGAGGGTGTTCTGCTGATCGGAGATGCGCAGGTAGCTCCAGCCGGCGTTGAGGTTGATGCGGGCATTGTCAGTGAGCGGGATGGACACCGGCACCAGCAGGGTGGCGAGGGCGAGTTCTCCGGTGGCAACGTTGACGCCGGAGTTGAAGTAGAGCCCGACGCCAACGCCGCGCTCCTCGGGCACCAGGTTCACCTTGATGTTGGGACCGAGGATCTGGCTGGTCGTGTCGGTCTCGTTGAACCAGTAGTGCTGGAACTGCACGCCCCATTCCAGCCACGGCAGGCTCTTCAGGGTGCAGGTCGGCGTCACATTGCCGTAGCCGCCGCCGGGATCGAACTTGGTCACCCAGAATTCGGCCTGGCAGAGGCCGGGATCGAGCACCTCCGAATCCTCGACCACGTGCGCGCCGCCCGCCGCCCAGGCGATGGTCGGCGCGACGAGCATCATCATCAGGAAGCCGGGAAGGCTGCGAAAGCGATTTGGCATCACGCGCTGCGGAGGATGGGCCGGCATCGTTACAGGCTGGCGTCAGCCCGCATCGGCGCGCATGAGCGTCGCGACATGGGTGGATACGGACTCGGCCAGGGCGGCGAGGTCATAGCCGCCCTCGAGCACGGAGACCAGGCGGCCGTCGCAATGGTGGCGGGCGATCGCCAGCAATTCCTTCGTCAGCCAGACGAAGTCCTCGGTCTCGACGTCGAGCTGGGCCAGCGGGTCGCGGCGATGGGCGTCGAAGCCGGCGGACACGATCACGAGGCCGGGCGCGAAGCCGTCGAGTGCCGGCAGCAGCCGGTCGGCCCAGGCGGTCCGGAACTCCTCGCTGCCGCTGCCCGCGCCGAGCGGCACGTTGGCGACGTTGCCCGCCACGCCGCGCTCGCGGGCCGAGCCGGTGCCGGGATAGATCGCATGCTGGTGCGTCGAGGCATAGAAGAGGTCGGGATCGGGCTCGACGACGGCCTGCGTGCCCTGGCCGTGATGGACGTCGAAGTCGATGATGGCGATGCGCCGGACGCCGTAGGCGGCGCGTGCGTGCAGCGCGCCGACAGCGACATTGTTGAACAGGCAGAAGCCGCCCGGGATGTCGGGCGTGGCGTGGTGGCCGGGCGGGCGCACGGCGGCGAAGGCGGTTCTGTGCTTGCCACCCAGCACGCCGTCGACGGCGGCGACGGCCGCGCCCGCGGCATGGCGCGCGGCGTTGGCACTGCCCGCGCTCATCACCGTGTCGCCATCGACATGGACCAGCTGGCCGACCGGCGGACGGACACCCAGGATCGCCTCGACATAGGCCGGCGGATGGACGCGGGTGAGCTGCTCCATCGTGGCTTCCGGCGCGAGAAGGCGCGTGAGGCCCGCAAACTCTTCGTCGGCGAGTGCCGCCTCGACCGCGCGCAGCCGGTCCGGCCGCTCCGGATGGAAGTCGCCGGTATCGTGCTCGAGGAACGACGGATGGCTGATCAGCAGCGTCATGTACCCCCTCTAGCGCGGTTCCCGGTTCTGCGACAGACTCCCGGCAACGCTTCGTCTCCAGAGAGGTTGTTTGTTCATGTTGCGCAGTTTGGCCGTTGCCGCCCTGTTCGTGTCCGCCGGCCCGGCCCTTGCCCAGGAGACGACCTTCCTGCTGAAGAATTCGACCGGCTATCCGATCAACGAGCTGTCTGTCTCGATGACCCAGTTCAACATGTGGGGCCCCAACTTCCTGAGGCCGCCGGCGATCGCGGCCGGGCAGTCGCGCCAGGTCTCCTACAAGGCGCCCACCGACTATTGCATGGGCGACCTCAAGGTGGGCTTCGCCGACGGCGGCAAGCCGGCCATCTGGCAGTACCTCAACCTCTGCACTCTGCAGCGGATTTCGTTGCACTACGACCGCATGAGCGGCATCACGACCGCCCGGTACGACGAGTAGGCCATGGCGAGCGCGGGCCTGCCCTTCGACAACAGCTACGCCCGGCTCCCCGAGCGCTTCTACGCCCGCCTCGCGCCGACGCCGGTGACCGCGCCGCGGCTGGTCAAGCTGAACGAGGCGCTCTGCCGGCATCTCGGGCTCGATCCTGCCGAGCTTGCCTCGCCCGAGGGCGTGGCCATGCTGGCGGGCAACCGGGTGGCGCCGGGCTCCGAGCCGATCGCGCTCGCCTATGCCGGCCACCAGTTCGGCAATTTCGTGCCGCAGCTCGGCGACGGGCGCGCCATCCTGCTGGGCGAGGTCGTGGACAGCGACGGCAGGCGACGCGACATCCAGCTCAAGGGCTCGGGCCGCACGCCGTTCTCGCGTGGCGGCGACGGCCGGGCCGCGGTGGGACCGGTCCTGCGCGAATACATCGTGAGCGAGGCAATGTTCGCGCTCGGCATTCCGACGACGCGCTCGCTCGCCGCCGTCACGACCGGGGAGCCGATCTGGCGCGACGGCGAGCTGCCAGGGGCTGTGCTGACGCGCGTCGCCTCGAGCCACATCAGGGTCGGCACGTTCCAGTTCTTCGCCGCGCGCGGCGATGCCGAGGCGCTGCGCCTGCTCGCCGACCACGTCATCGCGCGCCACTATCCCGAGGCCAAGGAGTCGGCCGAGCCGTACCGCGTGCTGTTCGAGCGTGTCGTCGAGCGCCAGGCCAGGCTCGTGGCCCAGTGGCTGCTGGTGGGCTTCATCCACGGTGTGATGAACACCGACAACTGCACGATCTCCGGCGAGACCATCGACTACGGCCCCTGTGCCTTCATGGACGCCTACAATCCCGAGACGGTGTTCAGCTCGATCGACCAACAGGGCCGCTATGCCTATGCCCACCAGCCGAGCATCGCGCACTGGAACCTGGCGCGCTTCGGCGAGACGCTGATCCCGCTGCTGGCCGAGGATGGCGACAAGGCGCTGGCCATCGCCAACGAGGTGCTGCCGACCTTCCGCGGCCACTATGTCGGTGCGCTGATCGGTGGGCTACGCCGCAAGCTCGGCCTGTTCACTGAGGAGGAAGCCGACGGCGCGCTGGCGCAGGACCTGCTGAACGCCATGACCGACGGCCGTGCCGACTTCACGCTCGTCTTCCGTCGGCTGGGCGATGCCGCGGCCGATCCGTCGGCCGACGCCTCCGTGCGCGGGCTGTTCCAGGAAAAGCCGGAAGCCTTCGACGCCTGGGTGGCGCGCTGGCGCGAGCGCCTGGCGCGTGAGCCGCAGGACGGCGCGGGCCGGCGTGCGGCGATGCATGCCGCGAACCCGATCTACATTCCGCGCAACCACCGCGTCGAGCTGGCGCTCGCCGCGGCGGCGGAGCGTGAGGACTATGCGCCGTTCGAGGAGCTGGTCGCGGCGCTCGCGAAGCCGTTCGAGGAGCGGCCGGGACTGGAGGCCTATGCCGAGCCGCCGCCCGAGGACCAGCGCGTCTACCGGACCTTCTGCGGCACCTGAGGCGATCCATGTTCCCGAAATCAGCCCTCGCCGCGGTGCTCGTGGCCGTCGCCGCTCCCGTGGCCGCTCAGGCGCCGCCGACCAACTTCACCTGTGCCGGCAGCGAGCCGTTCTGGAGCCTCGCCATCAACCGTGAGGGCGCACGGTTCGACTCGCCGAACGAAGAGCTGCTGAAGGGCGGCAGCGCGTTCGTGGGCCGCATGAGCGCGGTCGCCAACCACAAGCCGCTCACCTACGCCTGGCGCGGGCGCAGCACGGGGAACACCGATCTCGTGGCGCTGCTGATGCCGCAGCAATGCATGCAGCCGAACGGCGAGGCGGCACCTTATCGTGTCTGGATCTCGCTGCCTGACGGCGCGGCGGTCACCGGCTGCTGCCGCTGAGCGCGGCGGCGAGTCGCGAGAAGGCCGCATCGCCGTCCGGCAGGCCGAAGCGCATCAGCTTCGGCGAACGGCGGAACGTCCGGACATGGATGCCGTTGCGGCCCAGCCGATCGACCATGCCCGGCACGTCGGGATGCTCGGCGAGGCAGAAGAGCGGCGTGCCGCCCGCGATCCTGAAGCCCGCACCCGCGAGGACTTCATCGAGCTGTGTGCGATCGGCGGTGAGACGCTCGGCCGTGGCACGCAGCCACGCCTCGTCGTCGAGCGCGATGCGGCCGATCTCGAGCGCCGGACCGGCGACGGACCATGGACCGAGCTCCGCCCGCAACGCGGCGGCGAGGTCGGCTCCGGCAATGGCGAAGCCCAGCCGCAGGCCAGCCAACCCGTAGGTCTTGCCGAAGGAGCGCAGCACGACCGTGCGCGGCGGCAACTTGCCGGCGAGGCTGGCGGCTGGCGCCAGTAGGTCGATGAACGCCTCGTCGACCACCAGCAGAGTGGAAGGCGGCACGAGACCCTCCGTCGGCACGAGTCGGCCGGTCGGATTGTCGGGATTGACCAGCACGACCACCTCGGCGTCACTGGCCTGCGCGAGCGATTCGACGACGGCCACGTCGTGGCCTTGCCGCCGCCAGCAGACTTCGTGCTCCTCGTAGGTCGGGCCAACCACGGCAACACGCGCCTTGGCGACCAGGCGCGGCAGGATCTGGATCAGGGCCTGCGTGCCGGGGGCCGCCACGATGCCGGCGACGTCGGCCACCCCGTAGCGCCGCGCGGCGGCGGCGATCAGCGCCTCTTCGTCGGCCCGTGCGGGCAAGCGGGCCCAGGCGTCGGCCGGCAGGGGCGGCAGCGGGTAGGGAATGGGATTGATCCCCGTCGACAGGTCGATCCAGGGCAGCGGCGCGTCGGGAAAGCGCTGCCGGACCGCCGCCAGATCGCCGCCGTGCTCGATCCGTTGTGTCGTGTTAGGCAGA
>SCVT01000718.1 GCA_004296815.1 Reyranella sp.
GACCACGGCCAGCGCCAATAGAACAAGACGACCCCAAACAGCCATGAATCCCCCGGCCTGATCCCGAATTTCGGGACCATTCTACCTCAGGGCAACCTAACGATCACTTGTCGCGTCAGCAATGCAGTTTGGGGTCGTCTTGTTCTATTGGCGCTGGCCGTGGTCGGCGTCGCGGTCGCGTGCAGCAACCACCCGCGGCAGGTGCAGTCGACGGCGCTGATCAAGAAGGCCTATTGGGGCCTGCCGCAGACCGGCGCGGCCGCCGACGTTACCAGCATGGTGACCTGCCCCGGCGGCTATCCCTGCGACGTGTTCGCCAACGGCCCGATCTACAACGACAACCGCCAGGACCTGAACAAGAAGCTGGCGGTGATCTGGACCTGCCAGCCGCAGAACTTCGTGCTGGCCGAGGTCGTGCCGCCGACCTTCAAGGTGCGCATGGCCTGCGTGGGCGGCACACCCGTCGTGCCGCGCCGCATCGACATCCTCGAGGCCTCGTGGGGCGGTCCCGGCTCCAGCGTCGACGTCACGCAACAGGTCCGCGACATCTGCGGCGCCGGGTCGACGCGCTGCCAGGTGCCGGCCATGGCCTACATCTTCGGCAACCAGGAACGCCTCACCAAGACGCTGCGCATCCGCTACACCTGCAACGGCGTGACGACGCCGGCGCGCCAGGCGACGGAGAACAGCATCGCCGACCTGCGCTGCGAGGTTCCGGCCGATCACGGCCAGTATCACGGCGAGCCGGTCGGGCGCTGACGCTCTTCTAGCGTCTCGGGAGATTCTGCGGCGGCGGGCTGCGGCGGCACTCGCCGTGCAGCAGGCCGCCGTAATTGGCGCCGAGCGGCGTCATCGACAGCGCGCCGTCGTTCCTGTTGTAGGTCATCGCGAAGTTCGGGAAGCGCGCGCGGATCGACTGGAAGTTGATCGCGACGTTGGTGCCGTCGACGAGATCCGAGCCGTCCCAGGTGGCGGCGGTGTTGCGGATGTCGTCGAACATGATGTTGAAGTTGATCGTCTTGCCGCCGCGATCGGCGACCTTGCAGGCGAGCCAGCGCACCTCGGCCCGGGCCGGCAGGGCGATGGCGGCAAGCGAAGCCGCCGCCATCGTGATCAGCGCCGCACGACGCATCGGGGGCCGTCTTACTTCGGCGCCATGCGGATCGCGCCGTCGAGGCGGATCGTCTCGCCGTTCAGCATGTGGTTCTCCACGATGCTCATGGCGAGCTGGGCGTATTCCTTCGGATCGCCGAGGCGCGAGGGGAACGGCACCTGCGCACCGAGGCTCTTCTGCGCCTCGGGCGAGAGGCCCATCATCATCGGCGTGAGGAAGAGGCCGGGCGCGATGGTGCAGACGCGGATGCCCATGCTCGCGAGGTCGCGCGCGATGGGGAGCGTCATGCCGACCACGCCGCCCTTCGAGGCCGAGTAGGCCGCCTGGCCGATCTGGCCGTCGAACGCCGCGACGGACGCGGTGTTGATGATGACGCCGCGCTCGCCGTCGTCCATCGGCTCGGCCTGGCTCATCGCCCACGAGGCGAGCCGGATCACGTTGAACGTGCCGATCAGGTTGACCTGGATCACCTGGGCGAACATGCCGAGATCGTGCGGGCCGTTCTTGGAGATGGTGCGGGCAGCGCGGCCGATGCCGGCGCAGTTCACCGCGACCCTCGGGGCGCCGAGCTTCTCGACGACCGTCTTCACCGAGGCCTCGGCGTTGGCCGCGTCGGCGACATTCGTCTTCACGTAGAGGCCGCCGATCTCCTTGGCCTTCTTCTCCCCCAGCTCGTCCTGCAGGTCGAAGATCGCGACCTTGGCGCCCGCCGCCGCCAGCGCCGACGCCGTGGCGCCGCCCAACCCAGATGCGCCGCCCGTGACGATGACAGCCTGTCCCTTGACGTTCATTCCAGTCCTCCGTGTTGGGCGCTTTTAGCACGACCGACCCCCTTGCCAAGCCGGCCGGAAGGACCACTTTTTGCCCCATGAGCAACGCCACAGAACTTGTCCGGAACGAAGCCACGGTCCGCCGCGGCTTCTGGGAGAAGGCCCGCAAGTCGCTGGGCCGCGTGCCGTTCACCGAGGACGCGGTGGCGGCCTTCCACTGCGCCACCGACAGCGCCACGCCGCTGCCGATCCGCGCCACCCTGTTCGGGGCGCTGGCCTATTTCGTGATCCCGCTCGACGTGGTGCCCGACCTGCTGCTGGGGCTGGGCTTCACCGACGACGCGGCCGTGCTGGTCGCCGCCTTCACCGCGGCGCGGATGCACATCACCGAGGCGCACCGCGAGAAGGCGCGCGCATGGCTGCTCAAGGAGCAGGCGGCTTAGCGGCCTCCGCGGCCTTGCGCTCCTTGGCGAGCACGTGCTCGCGGTGGGCGATGTAGAGCGCCGAGGCGATGACGATCGCCGCCCCCACATAGGTCCAGACCACCGGCATCTCGGCGAAGACCAGCCAGCCCATGAAGACGGCGAACGGCAGGCGCACATACTCGAACGGCGCCACCGCCGACATCTCGCCCGACTTGAAGGCCTGCACCCAGAAATACTGGCCGACCGTGGCGGTGAGCGCGATGCCCAGCGCCAGCACCCAGCCCCAGAGATCGGGCCACTTCCACACCCACAGCGCGGGCGGGAAGAGGAGAAGGGTCGAGAAGATCGCGAACTGGGTCAGGATCATCAGCGGCGATTCGGAATCGGAGAGGCGCTTCACCAGCAGGATGGAGATCGCCACGGTCGCGGCGTTGGCGAGCGCCACCAGCGCGCCGAGCTGCAGGCTGCCCTCGCCCGGCCGCACCATGACGAGCACGCCGGCGAAGCCCACCGCCGTCGCCGTCCAGCGCCGCCAGCGCACCTTCTCCTTGGCCAGCACGACCGCCACCAGCACCGAGAAGAGCGGCTGGGAGAAGGCGATCGCGGTCGCGTCGGCGAGCGGCAGCATGGAAACGGCGTAGAAGCCCAGCACCATCGAGGTGGTGCCCATGAAGGTGCGCCAGAAGTGGCCCTTGATGCGCTTGGAGTGCCAGGGGATCACCTGGCCGTTCAGCATCAGCGGCACCAGCAGGGCGAGCCCGATGACGGCGCGGAAGAAGGCGGTCTGCACGCTCTCGATCTGCTCCGAGAGCAGGCGGATCATCACGCCGGTCGAGGTGAAGATGAAGCCGCCGCTCACCAGCCACAGCGCACCCTGCACGTTGGGCGGGAGGCGCCGCAGCCAGTCGCGCATCAGATCTTCCGGTCGTGATTGGCCCAGTAGGGCTCGCGCAGCGTCTTCTTCAGGACCTTGCCGACGGGGCTGCGCGGCAGCGCGTCGATGAAGTCGACCGACTTCGGCGCCTTCACGCCACCCAGCTTGTCCTTGGCGAGCTGGATCAGCTCTTCCTCGCTCGCCTTGGCCCCGGGCTTCAGCTCGACGACGGCTTTCACCGCCTCGCCCCACTTCTCGTCGGGCACGCCGATCACGGCGCAGTCCTGCACGGCGGGATGGCCCCACAGGATCTGCTCGACCTCGCTGGGGAACACGTTGAATCCGCCGGAGATGATCATGTCCTTCTTGCGATCGACGATGTAGACGAAGCCGTCCTCGTCGATGACGCCGATGTCGCCGGTATGGTGCCAGCCGAAGGTCGAGGCTTCCTCGGTTGCCGCCGCGTTGTTGTAGTAGCCCTTCATCACGAGGCCGCCGCGCACCACGATCTCGCCGCGCTCGCCGCGGGGCAGCAGCCGGCCCTCGTCGTCCATCACCTCGAGCCGCATCAGCGGCGTGGCCTTGCCGCAGCTCGCCAGCCGATGGCGCTTGTTGGTCTCCAGCGCCGCCACATGGTCGGCGGGCGAGAAGAAGGTGCAGATCATGCAGGCCTCGGCCTGGCCGTAGGTCTGGGTCAGCACGGGCCCGAACACTTCGACCGCTTCTACGAGCTTGTCGACCGACATCGGCGCCGATGCGTAGACCAGGTGCTGCAGCGACGAGTAGTCGTATTTCTTCACGTCCGGGTGCGCGAGCAGCATGTAGATCAGGGTCGGCGGCATGTAGATGTGTGTGACCCTGTGCTTCTCGATCGCCGCCAGGATGCCGCCGGGGTCGGCCGTGCCCATGAAGATGTTGGTGGCGCCGTAGGACAGAAGCGGGAACGAGCAGACGCCGGCCGCGTGCGTCATCGGCGCGACCATGAGATGAACCGGCGGCGACTTCACAGGCATGCACGCCCAGAAGATCGAGTTCATCGTCTCGATGTTGCGGTTGGTGATCTGCACGCCCTTGGGCCGGCCGGTCGTGCCGCCCGAGCTCGCGAGGAAGGCCACATCGTCGGGCGCGTCGCCGAGGTCGGGCGCGGTCTCGCCCTGCGCCGCCAGCCAGGCCTCGAACGAGGCCGTGTCGATGCAGATGAACTCGCGGATCTTCGGACAGGCCTCGCGGATCCTCGGCAGGTAGCCCTCGAAGCTCGAATGGTAGAACAGCACCTCCACGTCGGTGTTGTTCAGGATGTAGAGATTCTCCTCGAGCGCATTGCGCGCATTGACCGGCGCCCAGGTGACGCCGGCACGCACGATGCCCAGCAGGCAGGCATAGGCCGCGGCATGGTTGGGGCTGTAGACGGCGGCCTTGGAGCCGCGGCCGAGCTTGGCCGCCAGCAGCCCGTTGGCCACGCGATGGGTCTGCGCCTGCACCTCGCGATAGCTCCAGCCCCGCGTGCCGTCATGCAGGCAGTGCCGCTCGGGAAACAGATCGGCACCGCGGTCGAAGTAGTCGATCAGCCTCATCGGGGGAGCCTCATGCCGGCAGGTCCCTGTCGCCGGTGCCGAGCGGCCGTTGCATCAGGACGCTGTCGAGCCAGCGGCCGAACTTGAAGCCGACGCTGCGGATCGTGCCGATCATCTCGAAACCGCAGCTCTCGTGGAGCTTGATCGAGGCCGTGTGCGCGCTGTCGCCGATCACCGCGATCATCTGGCGGCGGCCGGCCTTGGTGCAGAGATCGATCAGCGGCACGAGCAGCGCCTTGCCGACGCCCTGGCCGCGCGTCTCGTGGTCGATGTAGATCGAGTTCTCGACCGAGAAGCGATAGGCGGGCCGCGGCCGGTAGAGGCCGGCATAGGCATAGCCGAGGACCCTGCCGTCCTTCTCGGCCACGAGGTACGGCAGGTCGAGGTCGAGCACCGCGGCGCGGCGCTTCCTCATCTCGGCCACGTCGGGCGGATCGACCTCGAACGAGGCCGTGCCGTGCAGCACGTGATGGCCGTAGATCTCCGCGCAACGCGCCACATCGGCCTCGGTCGAGGCCCTGACGATCAATTCGCTCACCTGACTTAGCTTCCCCGCCGTCAATTCAGGCGAGGACTATAGCGTCAGTTGGCGCCGCGACGAATCATGCCGGCGTCGGGACCGTCGTACTTGAAGAGGGAGTCGGCGAGCTGGAGGCCGGTCTGCAGGCCGTTCAGCGAAACGTCGACCCTCTGGTTGCGGTTGTCGATGATCGACCAGCCGCGCAGCACCATCGGGTTCTCGGAGAGGCGCACGATGACCTTGCCCTCCTGCGGCTTCTTGGCCTGGCTCATGGTGAGCTGCAGCATGCCGTCGGCGCGCTCGACCTTCTCGACCGCGAGGTCGCCGCCGTGCAGGACCAGCGGCTCACGCACCAGGAACGAGGCGGCGGTCCAGCCGATCGGCCACTGGCCGAAATCGCGGTTGGGGATGTCCCACATCGTGACCTGGCTGCCGTCGGCCACGATCTTGAGCTGCGAGGGCGGGTCGTATTCGAAGCGCATGCGGCCGGGACGGCGCACCGAGAGCGTGCCATGCGCCGGCGTGCCGTTCGGGTTCGACTGCACGAAGCGGGCCTGCATGGTGCGGATGCCGTTGAAATAGCGCTCGACCTCGGCGACCTGCGGGTTCGCCTGCTGGGCTGCATTCTGGGCGAACGCCGGGCCGGTTGCGGCGAAACCGGTCGCGGCAAGGGTGCCGAAACCGAGGAGAACGGAACGCCGGGACGGAGTGTTCATGGTGCGAAGGTGACCATCGAATACGGCGGAATCAAGCATGGCTGCGGTCTTCCCAATCATGTGAACAGCCGTTTACCATGGGCCAGAGCCAGCGGGCGAACGGCAGGAGATAACGCAATGCATGTGGGAATGGCTGCGGTCTTCCAGAACACCGGCCGGGCGCTCAGCGACCGCCAGATCTACCTGAACGAGACGGCGCTCGCCGACATGGCCGAGCCGCTGGGCTTCGAATCGATCTGGTCGGTCGAGCACCATTTCACCGACTACACGATGTGCCCCGACGTCGTGCAGTTCCTCTCCTACATGGCGGGCCGCACCAAGACCGTGCGGCTGGGCTCGATGGTGGTGGTGCTGCCGTGGCACGACCCGATGCGGGTCGCCGAGCAGATCTCCATGCTCGACCATCTCTCGGGCGGCCGCATGATCCTCGGTCTCGGCCGCGGCGCGGGCAAGGTCGAGTTCGACGGCTTCCGCCTCGACATGGGCGACAGCCGCGAGCTGTTCGTGGAGTACGGCGAGGCGCTGCTGAAGGGCCTCGAGACCGGCGTGATGGAATACAGCGGCAAGCACTACAGGCAGCCGCGCGCCGAGATCCGCCCCGCCCCGTTCAAGTCGTTCCGCGGCCGCACCTATGCCGCGGCCGTCAGCCCCGAGAGCGCGCGCATCATGGCGCGGCTGGGCGTCGGGCTCCTCATCATCCCGCAGAAGCCGTGGCGCGAGGTCGAGAAGGAACTGACCGAGTACAACCAGCTCTATCGCGAGATCAACGGCACCGACGCGCCGCAGCCGATCTCGGCCGGCTGGACCTTCGTCGACGAGAGCGCCGAGCGGGCGCGCGAGATGGCGATGCAGTATATCGGCGGCTACTACCGCACGGTGCTCGACCACTACCAGTTCGCCGGCGCGCACATGAAGAACCAGAAGGGCTACGAGTACTACGCCAAGATGAACGAGAAGCTCGCGGTCTACGGCGACCAGAAGGCGATCGAGTTCTTCGCCGACCTGCAGGTCTACGGCACGCCCGAGCAGGTCTACGGCAAGATCATGAAGATCCACGAGCAGACGAAGAACTCGGGCTATGTCGGCGTCTTCTCCTATGCCGGCATGCCACACGAGGAAGCGGCGCGGAACATGCGCATGTTCGCGAGCACCGTGATGCCGGAGCTGAAGAAGTTCGACGCGGGTGCGGCGATCGACCGGTCGCAGCCCCTGCCCGACCTGCGCTACGCCGCCGCCGCGGAGTAGTGGCGGACTGGCGCGCGCCGGTCCAGGATTCACGGCAATGGCGCTTCCAGGCCTCGCCGTCCTTCTCTCCGCCTTCCTGCTGTTCCTGGTCCAGCCGCTGATCGGGCGGCTGGTGCTGCCGTGGTTCGGCGGCAGCGCCGCGGTGTGGACGGCGTGCCTCGTCTTCTTCCAGACCGGACTCGTGCTGGGCTACGGCTACGCCGCGCTCTCGATCCGCCTGCTCTCACCCGCAAACCAGCGCCGCCTGCATGTGACGCTGCTGGGGCTGAGCCTGCTCGCCTTGCCGCTGCTGCCCGATGCGGCGTGGAAGCCGGCCGACGGCGACGACGCGCTGCTGCGTCTCGCGGGACTGCTGTTTGCGACGGCCGGTGCGCCCTACCTGCTGCTGGCCGCGACCGGGCCGCTCGTGCAGTCGTGGCTCGTGGCGACGGGGCGCACGCCGTGGCGGCTGTTCGCCGTCTCCAACGCGGCATCGATCGCTGCGCTCGCCGCCTACCCGGTCGCGATCGAGCCGTGGTTCACGCTGCACCTGCAGGCGATGCTGTGGAGCGCGTTCTATCTTCTCGCCGCGCTGCTGGTGGCGCTGCTGGCGTGGCGGACGCGCGACGCCGTTCCCCTGCCCCAGGCCGCGGCCGCGCCGCCGACGGCAGCACAGGTCGCGACCTGGATGCTGCTGGCCGCAATTCCCACGGCGCTTCTCGTGGCGATCACCGAGTATCTGACGCGCGACGTGGCGCCGGTGCCGCTGCTGTGGATCCCGCCGCTGGCGCTCTACCTGCTGAGCTTCGTCGTGTGGTTCGACGGCCGCCTGCCCTTCCACCGTCTGCCGTGGATGGTGCTGGCCGCCGCCGCGGTGCTGGCGATGAGCCGCGCCATGACCCTGACCCGCTTCACCTTCGAGCCGCTGGTCCTGGTGCCGCTGTTCGCCGGCGGCCTGTTCGTGGTCTGCCTCTACTGCCATGGCGAGTTGGCGCGCCGCCGCCCCGACCCGCGCCGCCTCGGCGCCTTCTACTTCAGCCTGGCGCTGGGCGGTGCGATCGGCGGGCTCGCGGTCGCCATCGCGGCACCGCTGGTCCTGTCGCGGCATTTCGACGTCGCGATCCTGCTGGCGGCGACGGCGCTGCCGCTGGCGATCGGCGCGATGTCGCTCGAGCGGCCGGTGGCCAAGGGCATCGGCGTCGCCTGCGCGCTCGCGGCGCTGGCCGGCGGCACCTACGGCGTGACCCGCATTTACGTGCTCGACGGCGACCGGCTGGTCTCGGTGCAGCGCAACTTCTACGGCACGCTCAAGGTGGAGGAGGAAGGGATCGGCACGCCCGACCATCGCCGCGAGCTGATGCACGGCGCCGTCCTGCACGGCGCGCAGTACGTGACGCCCGAGCGGCGGCGCGAGACGACGGAGTACTACCGCACCGAATCAGCGATCGGCCGCGCCGTCGCCACCCTGCCCGACCGGCCGCGCCGCATCGCCGTGGTCGGGCTGGGGCCGGGCACCGTCGCCGCCTATGGCCGCGCGGGCGACCTCATCGTGTTCTACGAGATCGACCCCGCCATCATCGCCGTGGCGAAGCGCGACTTCAGCTTCCTCGCCGACTCGGCCGCCGAGATCGAGATCGTGCCGGGCGACGCGCGCCTCAGCCTGGAGCGCGAGGCGTCGCGCCGCTACGACCTGCTGGTGCTCGACGCCTTCGCCGGCAACGCGCCGCCGCTCCATCTCCTGACTGTCGAGGCGTTCGGCCTCTACGTCCGCCACATGGTGGCCGAGGGCGTGATCGCCGTGCAGGTCTCCAGCAAGTTCCTCGAGCTCGATGCCCTGGTGGCCGCCGCGGCGCAGGCACAGGGCTGGATCGGCGAACTGGCGACCGACGGCATCATCAGCACCTGGATCGTCGCGGCCCGCGAGCGCGAGCGCCTCGCCCGGTCGCCGCTCGTCGAGGTGCTGACCCCGGTCGACACCGCGGGCGTGCGCCCGTGGAGCGACGACTTCATCGACCTGATGCGCGCGCTGCCGCGCTAGCGCCCGATGCCGAGCGCCTTGAGGCCGAGGCGGAAGGGCCGCGTCACGCGGTAGAGCGGCCAGAGGACCGGCGGCAACGGCATCGCATTGTGGTCGCTCACGGTCGGCGCCAGGCCGATCGCCACGCTGGCCACCGCGCGCCGCCACCGGCTGTCGCACAGGTCGAGGTCGGCGAGGTTTTGCCGCCTGTCCTGGCCTTGCGGTTCGCGAAGATCGGCGATGAGCACCGATGCCAGTGCATCGACACGGGAGCTCGCCTTCGCCAGCGGGCCGAGCGCCTCCGGCACGGCGACGCCCAGCAGCCGCTCGGCCATGACGCAGGCCAGCAACACGCTGTCGCCGCAGTCCTGCGCCCGCGCACGACGATGGACCCCCAACCAGTCGAGGTCGCGCTGCCGGTCGACCAGCAGGGCGAAGTCGCAGACCCAGCCCAGGCTGCGCCAGCCTTCCTTGGTGCCGTGGCCCGCGAGCAGCAGCGCGAGCGCCGCACCGCCGATCGTGGCGACGCGGCGGGGACCGATCGCCACCTGCTCGACGCTCGACCAGATCTCGTCGACCGACAGGGGGAACGGCACGTGCCGGGCGGTGAAGGCCCAATGCAGGTCGACCGTGGCCTGGTCGGCATGGACCAGCGCGTACTGGCGCTGGTGCGCGAGGAACGCCTTGCGGAAGCGCCGGTCGCCCTGGGTGCTGCGGTAGCCGAAGCCCTCGAGCACGTCTTCGGCCGTATCGACGTCGGACGGCCGCACGATGAGATCGATGTCGTTGTACTCGCGCGCCGTGAGGTCGCGATGGAGAGCCGCCGCGAGCGCCGCCCCCTTGAACACGGCCACCGGCAGGCCGCGCGCCGCGAGAGCTGCGGTCACGCGACCGAGCTGCTCGGCGGCGGCCAGGCAGAAGGCGCCGTGCACGCGCATGAAGTTCTCGAGATCGTTGCGCAGGGCGGGAGGAACCCGGTCCCAGCCCAGGGCCGATAGGCTGCGCACCAGCTGCGGCCGGACCGAATGGTCCGACGCCACGCTCAGAAGCTGGTCGACATCGAGACCGGCGCGGAGGGCGCGGTCGAGTTCAGTGATGTCGGGCTGCGGCCTCGCCGCAAGGCACAAGGCGTCGAACGCGGAGAGAGCAGCCGATCCCGCTCTCGACACTACCGCGCCATGAGTCGTCTCAGCGGGTCCGGCGCGGCTGCTTGCCCTTGCCGCCATCGGAGTTGCCCGACGAGCCGACGGACATCGTGATGTCGCGCAGGGTGCCCCAGGTCACGAGCGCCGGCGGCGCGTAGGGCTTCTTGACCGGCGACATCTCACGGCTGTCGAGGGGCTGAGCATCCATATCCGAGGTGCCTCTTTGCATTCTCACTACGATTACTTACCACACAGGCCGCATGTTGCCACGGGCCGGCAGCATTATTATTTGCACTCAAGGTGCGACAATTAGCCGTGGATCGAGGTTTCGATCAGGCCGGCATCCAGCATGCCGCCCAGGAACTTCAGCACATCCTGGCGGCAGACGTCGGGGGTGACGTCGAAGTTGGCCGTCACATCATCGCAGATCTCGGCGACGGAATGCGGCGTCTCGAGGAAGTCCCAGATATGGGCGCCGACGCCCTGCAGCCCGAAGTACAGCGCCTTCTCGACGTTCAGCACGGCGACTTCCTCGTTGAGGACGCACGACACCTGGCTGGACGATTTGCGAACGACGGTCGACGGCTCGAGCATGGCGGCATTTTCTAACGGCGTCAGGGATGGCGCGCCAGCCAGTAATCCAGCGCGTGGACGGCGAGCAGGCCGGGCAACAGCCGGCCGGCCGAGGCCGCCTCCGGCAGCTTGGCGGCATCGACGAATTCGGCGAGCCGCGGGTCGCGCGCCAGCGGCGGCAGGCCGTGGGTCGCGACGGGCGAGGCGAAGGACGAGGCCGCGAGCGGCGCCTTCTTCCGCTCGAGGATCTCGCGCGGCAGCCGCCCGCGCATCGCCTCGCGCAGCAGGCGCTTGCGGCGGGCCCACGGCACCGGCGGCACGGCGAGCAGGAACCCGAGCACGCGCAGGTCGAGGTAGGGATGGCGCCACAGCAGCGGGGCCCGCGCCTCGTCGTCGTCGAAGCCTGCGAAGAGTGCGGGCCAGATCGCCGAGGTGAACGACGCCATGGCGCGTGGATGCCAGGGATGCGCAGGCTCCTCGTCGGGCCGAGACGGCGCGACGCCGCGCACGAGCCACGGCGGCTCGGGATCGTCGGGCATGTCCGGCACGCCGCGCCCGGTATAGCGGCGCAGCGTCTCGCCCCAATCGTTCTTCGAGGCAACGTAGCCGAACGCGGCGCCGGCCAGCCGCCGCCAATCGCCGCGACGGAGCAACCAGGAGAGATAGGCGTCGCGCTCGAAGACCAGCGCGTTGTCCGGCCCCTCGCCGAAGAACCAGACCGGCGCGAGGGCGGCCTGCGCGCGGCTCATGCGCCGCTCGGGCTCGGCCGCAAGGGCACCGACATGGGGCTCGGCACTGTCGATCCTCCGCGTCCGCCACTCGGGATCGTAGGCCGCGTCATCGAGCGCGGTGTGCACGATCTCGATGCCGAGATGGCGCGCCGCGAGCGTGCTGTAGCGCTTCTCCTCGTCCGCCATCAGCCGCTCGAAATGCGTGCATTCGGCCACGACGCGCGCGGGATCGCCGGTCGCGGCCACGGTGCAGGCGGCGAGCGTCGTCGAATCGAGGCCGCCGCTCATCGAGATGCCGACACGGCCCGGCGGCAGGCGGTCGCGGATGGCCGATGTCATGAGATCGAGGAAGCGTTCGCCATAGGCGGCGGCGTTCGGCAGGTGCAGCGGCTCGCCGAGTTCGAGCCGCCAGTAGCGCCGCGATGTCATGTGCACGGCATCCGCCTCGAGCAGGTGCGCCGGGGCCAGCCGCTTCGCGCCCTGCCAGACCGTGCTCTCGAAATCGCGGGCATGGCCCAGCGTCAGGAAGTCGGCGATCCAGCGCGGATCGAGCGCCCGGTCGCCCTGCCGTTGAGCGGCGATCCAGTCGAGGGAATCGGAGACCAGCAGCGTGCCGTCGGCTTCGGCATGAAACAGCGCGCGCACGCCCAAGCGATCGCGCACCGCCAGCAGGCGGCGCCGCTTCCCGTCCCACAGCACGAAGGCGAAGTCGCCGGCGAGCCGGTCGATGAAACCGTCGCCGACTTTCTCGTAGGCCTGAAGGCAGGACACGCCGTCGGATGACGATGCATCGCGCGCGTCGAGGCGCAGACGACCGGCGATCCAGAAAGGGCCCAGGGACTCGACACCGCGCCAGTCGCCCGCGACGGCATCGGTCGATCGCACGAACGCCAGCTCGGGCGCGTCCGCGGGACCGTCGACGATGAGTCCCGCCCCGCCGAGCGCGCGCCGGTCGACCGGCCGGCCGTTCCTGTTGAAGACCGCCGCGAACAAGCTCAGCCCGGACCGGCGCGCCAGGCCACGAGCCGCGTGTAGTCCTCGTGCTCCTCCTCGCCGACCAGGATCTCTCCTTCATGTGTCAGCCAGGCATGGGCCGCGAAATCGCCGCCGGTGCGGGCGACGCCGATATGCAGCTCCGAATCGTGGCCTTCGGCCGAGAGCAGGTGCTGCAGTGCCAGCGCCGCAGCGAGGCAGCTCGTGCCCGGCAGGCGGCGCCGGGCGATGCGCACGGCCCAGGCCAGGCGATCGGCCGCCGTCCCGCCGGTGCCGCGTCGGCCTGCCCAGGCGCGCAGCCGCTCGACGGACACGAGGCGCAGGCCGAGGCGGACGGCCGCGACTGTTGCCATGGCGCGCAGCAACAGCCGCCGGTCGGTGCCGGGCATGGCGATGAAGGTCGCGACAGGGTTCATGGCCCTCTATCATAGCGCCGCGACGGCCCATGGTGCATCGGCAATGAGAATCGACTGCGGCGAGGTCGCCGACGAGCGGATACGTGCGGCCTACGGGCATCTGATGAAGGACGGCTACGTGGTCCTGGACCGTGTGATCGCGCCAGCCGCGCTCGGGCCACTGCAGGCTGCCCTGGAAGGCATGCCACCGGGAACGTCCGTGGCGAGCCGTCGGCATGTCCTGCCGCTCGACCTTGCCGGCGCCGCCGCCGAGCCGTCGATCTACGCCAACCCGGCGATCGTCGCGCTGGCGCGCGAGGCGCTGGACACGAACGCCGTCCTGCTCGGCCTCTCCGCCGACACGGCGCTGCCCGGTGCCGGACCGCAGCATGTCGATCGCGACGGCCGGCCGCTGTTCGACGCCGCGGTCTCGGCGCTGCTGCCGGCGCACGCGGTCGTCGCGGTGCTGCCGCTCGACGGCGCGTCGGAGGTCGCGGTATGGCCGGGCAGCCATCGCTGGAAGACGCGCGACGAGAACGCGGCCCCCGAGCTGGCCGAGCTGGCGCCGGGCGCCTGCCTCGTGCGCGACGCCAGGCTGCTCAGCAGCGACGCCGGCAATCGCTCCGGCGCGCGCCGCACCGTACTGCGCGCGGTCTATGCGCGGCGGTGGTTCCGCGACGCGCTGCAGGGGCTGCAGCGCCCGACATCACGGCCGGCGCTCCGAGAAGGTTTCCTGGCGGGCGTCGCACCGAAAGACCTCGGCCTGTTCGCCCACCTGAAGGCGCCATGAAGAAGTTCATCATCCTCGACGACGTGTTCGACGAAGCGACGGTGGCGGCGATCGCCGCCTTCGACTACGGCGAGGGCGAGCAGTGGTACGAGCCGGGCAGCAATCCGGTGCACGAGAAGATCCTCGACCTCTGCGCCCAGCATTTCGACCTGAGCGCGATCGCGGGCTACGAGATGTGGCGCAACGACACCAACCCCGGCTGGCACGTCGACAAGGACGAGCTGATGTTCGAGGCGCAGAAGGAATACGCCTTTCCCCAGTGCAGCGCGGTCTACTACGCGCATGTCGGCCAGATGGCGGGCGGCGAGTTCTTCACCGACGACCTGCGCTACTTCCCGCGCGCCAACCGGCTGGTGATGTTCTCGCCCGGCCTGTTCCACGGCGTCTCGGCCTATGCCGGCGAGCGCTTCGCCGTCAGCATCAATCCTTGGAATCGTAGGGTCAGGTCACCGCGAACTTGAAGGCGACCGAGGTGCGCGCACCGAAGCTGGTGCGCGCCGGCACGCCGCCACGATGCAGGATCCCGCCCTCGAACACCGCGAGGCGGCCGGGCAGCGGCGCCACGGCGTGGCGTGGCTCGCCCGCCTGGTCGTAGAAGATCGTCTCGCCCTGCCAGTCCTTCTCCCAGTCGGGATTGGCGAAGTAGAGCGCGGTGACGCCGGGCACGATGTCGTGATGCGGGTTCTGGTGGTCGCCGAACAGGTGGGCGTTGGCGTGCACGCGCTCGAGCTTCAGGGTCGTTCCGGCGAACAGCTCGGCGGTCTTGGCGACGACGCTGTCGTGCCAGCTCCGGAGCAGCGGGTTGGCGGCGAAGAACTCCGGTGCGAACTCCGACTTCCAGTGACGGATGCGCTCGGTCGCCTCGGTATCGTAGTCCGACAGGCTGAACGACTGGCGCGACAGGATCTCGTGCAGCACGCGCACGAAGTCGGGCTTGAAGAGACCATCGACCACGAACAGGCGCTGCTCGCCCAGCGGCCGGGACTCGACGCTGCTCATGCCAGCACCTTGGCGATCTCGTCGTCGACGCGGCCCAGCAGCTCGTGGCGTCGCGGATAGGCAAGGGCGTGGACGGGCACGGTCTCGGCCACCTGCCCTGCGAACCGCATCTGGCGGGCGAGGCGATCGGGCGCGTGGTAGCGGATGTTCATCGCCGAGGAGAGGAGCGCGCGCGCGAGCGCCGTGCCGGCAAGACGCGTCGAG
>SCVT01000719.1 GCA_004296815.1 Reyranella sp.
CGTCCGATGGAGATCGAGGCGATCGTGCGGGCGCCGATCGCCTTCGGGCGCAGCGTCGGCATCGACACGCCGACCCTCGATGCGATCGAATCGATCGCCGTCAGCCTCGCCGAATCGAAGGCCCTCTACTCGACCAAGTGATCAGGTCGCCGTGCCGCCGACCGTCAGCGCGTCGATGCGCAAGGTCGGCTGGCCGACGCCGACGGGCACGCCCTGGCCGTCCTTGCCACAAGTGCCGATGCCCGGATCGAGCGACATGTCGTTGCCGATCATGCCGACACGCGTGAGTGCATCGGAGCCGGCGCCGATCAGGGTCGCGCCCTTCACCGGCGCACCGAGCTTGCCGTTCTCGATCAGGTAGCCCTCGGTCACGCTGAACACGAACTTGCCCGAAACGATGTCGACCTGGCCGCCGCCGAAGTTGGCGCAGTAGAGGCCCTTCTTCACCGAGCCGATGATCTCCTGCGGGTCCGCGGTCCCGCCCAGCATGATCGTGTTGGTCATGCGCGGCATCGGCGCGTAGGAGTGGCCCTGACGGCGACCGTTGCCGGTCGGCTTCACGCCCATCAGGCGGGCGTTCATGCGGTCCTGCATCAGGCCGACGAGCCTGCCGTCCTCGATCAGCACGTTACGCTGCGTGGGCGTGCCCTCGTCGTCGATGGTGAGCGAGCCGCGACGGTCGGTCATCGTGCCGTCGTCGACCACGGTGACGCCCTTGGAGGCCACCATCTCGCCCATCAGGCGGGTGAACATCGAGGTCTTCTTGCGGTGGAAGTCGCCCTCGAGCCCGTGGCCGACCGCCTCGTGCCACAGCACGCCCGACCAGCCGGCGCCCAGCACGACCGGCATCTCGCCGGCCGGCGCGTCGACCGACCTGAGGTTCACCAGCGCCTGGCGGATCGCCTCGTCGGCTTCCTTCTTCCAGTAGTCGGGCATGAAGATGTCGCCATAGGGCGCGCGACGGCCGCTGCCGGTGCTGCCGGCCTCCATGCGCGTGCCGTCGGCACAGACGACGCTGACGTTCAGCCGCACCAGCGGCCGCACGTCGGCGGCTCGCCAGCCGCCGGCGCGAACGATCTCGACGACCTGCCACGAGCCCGACAGCGACACCGAGACCTGGCGGGCCTTGGGCTCCTTGGCGCGCACATAGGCGTCGATCTCCTGCAGCAGCGCGACCTTCTTCTCGAAGGGCACGCCGTCGATCGGATTGTCGTCGGCATAGAGCAGGCGGTTGGTGCCGCGCGGCGACTCGTCGGACTTGCCGCCCTTGCCAGAGCGCACGGCCTTCACCGTCTCGACCGCGCGCTTCAGCGCCTGCTCGTCGAGCGCCGAGGCATGGGCGAAGCCCGTGACGTCGCCCGCCACCGAGCGCAGGCCGAAGCCCTGCGAGGTGTCGAAAGATGCGCTCTTCAGCTTGCCGTCGTCGAACGCCAGGCTCTCGCTCTGCACGTACTCGAGGAACAGCTCGCCGTCGTCGCAGCCGGCCAGCGCCTCATCGACCATCTTCGAGGTCTTGCGTTGGTCGAGGCCGCCCTTGCCGAAAAACAGGCCGTCGGCGGTGGCGAGATGGTTGATCGACTTGCTCATGCGGGTCTGCCTTCTGCCCTCAGACGACGAGGACGATCTTTCCAAAATGGGCATTGGCCTTCATGTGCGCAAGCGCGGCGGCGGCCTCGGCCAGGGGGAAGGTCTTGTCGATGGGCAGGTGGAGCTTGCCGCCCTCGATGGCCGGCCACAGGTCCTTGCGGGCGGCCTGAACGATGGCGCGGACCTCGTCGGGCGAGCGGGTGCGGAAGGTGACGCCGATATAGTCGATGCGCTTCAGCGCATGCAGGTCGAAGTTGAACTCGCCCTTCATGCCGCCCAGCCGCCCGACATTGACGATGCGGCCGAGGATGGCGGCGGCCTCCATGTTCTGGTCCATCACGCCACCCGAGACCTGGTCGACGATCAGGTCGACGCCTTTGCCGCCGGTCGCTTCCTTGACCTTCTCCGGCCACTTCGGATCGCGCGTGTCGAGCGCCACGTCGCAGCCGAACTCCTTGAGACGCGCGCGGCGGCCGTCGTTGGTCGAGGTGCCCATGACGACCGAGGCGCCCATGTGCTTGGCGATCTGCATGCCGAGCAGGCCGACGCCGGAGCTGGCGCCCTGGATCAGCACGCTCTCGCCCTTCTTGAGGCGGCCGGCGCCGACCAGCGCGTTGTGCATGGTCTGCACGGCGACCGGCATGCAGGCGGCCTGCTCGTAGCTCATGTTGTTGGCCGGAATCTTGTGGGCGCGGCCGGAATCAGTGACCGCGTATTCGGCGAAGCCGCCGGCCGCCGAACTCATGACGCGGTCGCCCGGCTTGAAATCCTTGACGTCGGCACCGACTGCCTCGACCTCACCGGCGCATTCGAGGCCGACGATGGTGCCGGTGCCGCCGATCGTGCCGTGACGGTGGCCGGACGCCACCGCGAGGTCGGCGCGGTTGAGCGACGCCGCCTTCACCTTGATCAGGATCTCGTTGGCCTTGGGGGCGGGCTTCGGCGCGTCCTTGTACTGGACGCCCTGCTCGGTGACGACGGCTGCCTTCATGGTGGAACTCCCTTTCGGAGGCCACCCTTAGCACGGTTCGACGCAGGCGGTTCAGGCCTCGGCTCGGCCCCGCACGTACTTGCGGACGATGGTTTCGTCGGGCGGATAATTGGCGGGCGCGACCGGCGTGATCTGCGCCTGGATGCACTTCCACGCTCCGTCCTGGCGCACGTAGATGTCGGTGTACATGGTCATGCCGGTGGTCTCGACGCCGTCCAGCATCCGGATGCTCTTGTTGGTCGAGCGCAACAGCGCGGTGTCGCCGAACAGGTCGATCTTCTCGTCGCGATAGTCGAAATAGGGGATGCGGTCGGGATCGAAGCCGGTGGCCCAGGCCTTGAGATAGTCGGCGCGGCCGACGCGGGCGCCCGCCGGCGTGATGCAGATGAAGCCCTCATGCAGGATCGCGTCGTGCGAGGGTACGTCGTTGGTGATGAAGTTGTGGATGAAGCGCGCGTTCAGCGCACGCAGTTCCGCGGTCATGGCCAGCCTCCTGGTCGAGAGACTAACCATATAACCAGTTAACTGGTGGAGTCCAGTGGATTGCGGGACCTAGATCTTGCTGCCGTGGCCCTGCCAGTAACGGTCGCGCAACAGGCGCTTGTAGAGCTTGCCCGTGGGATGGCGCGGCAGCTCGGCCTCGAAATCCACGGTGCGCGGGCACTTGATGGCCGAGAGGTGCTGCTTGCAGTAGGCGATCAGCTCCTCTGCGAGCGCCGGTCCCGCCTCCGCCATGTTGCGCGGCTGGACGACGGCCTTCACCTCCTCGCCGAAATCGGTGTTGGGCACGCCGAACACCGCGCAGTCCATCACCTTCGGATGGTTGATCAGGAGGTTCTCGCATTCCTGCGGGTAGATGTTCACGCCACCCGAGATGATCATGAACGCCTTGCGGTCGGTCAGGTGCAGGAAGCCGTCGGCATCGACGTAGCCCACGTCGCCCAGCGTGGTCCAACCCTTGGGGTGACGTGACTCCGCCGTCTTCTTCGCGTCGTTGTGGTACTCGAACGGCCGTCCCTCGGCGAAGTAGACGGTGCCGGACTGGCCGGTCGGCAGCTCGTTGCCTTCGTCGTCGCAAATCCTGAGCTTGCCCACCATCGCCTTGCCGACGGTGCCCTTGTGCGCCATCCACTCCTGCGAATTGCACATGGTGAGGCCGTTGCCTTCGGTGCCGCCGTAATATTCCCAGATGATCGGGCCCCACCACTCGATCATCGCTTCTTTGGTCGGGATGGGGCAGGGCGCGGCGGCATGGATCGCCGTCCGCAGCGAGGAGACGTCGTACTTCGCGCGCACTTCCGGCGGCAGCTTCAGGAAGCGCACGAACATCGTCGGCACGACCTGGGTATGGCTCACTTTGTGCTTCGGCACGAGCTTCAGGAACTCCTCGGCGTCGAAGTTCTCCATGATCACCGAGGTGCCGCCCAGCCGCATGACGCTCATGTTGAAGCGCAGCGGAGCTGCATGATAGAGCGGCGCCGGCGAGAGATAGATCGTCTTGTCGTCGATGCCGTAGAGCTTGCGGCTGATCGCCAGCAGCGGATTGTCGTAGTCGATCGGCTGCGGCTCGACGACTGGCATCACGCCCTTGGGCCGGCCCGTGGTCCCCGACGAATAGAGCATGTCGTGGCCCGACGTCTGGTCGGCGATCGGCGTTGCCGGATGCTTCGCGACCGCATCCTCCCACGACTGGTAGCCCGGGATCGTGCCGTCGATCATGTAGCGGTTGGCCACGCCCTTCAGCAGCGGCGCGAGCTCTGTGGCCTTCTCGGCGAGAGACTTCGACGTCACGAACAGCTTGGCGCCGCAATCGCCCACGATGTAGTCGACCTCGGCGGCGGTCAGCCGCGAGCTGATCGCGGTGTAGACCAGGCCCGAGCGCTGGGCGCCCCAGCAGATCTCGAAGAAGCGTGGGTTGTTCTCGAGAAAGATCGCGATGTGGTCGCGGGGCTTCAGTCCCAGCGAGCGGAAAAGCTGCGCGATGCGGTTGGATTGCTCGTCGAGCTGGCGGTAGGTCACCGTCTCGCCGGAGCCTGCCATGATGAAGGCAGGCTTGTCGGGGTACTTCTGGGCGTGGATGTAGGGATGCATGGCGGGCGAATAAGACCGGACGGGGAGGCTGCTCGCAAGCGTTGACCCGGTTCCGCCCATCGGCTTTATTCCGCCCGCACGACAGCGTGCCCCCGTGGCGGAATTGGTAGACGCGCCTGACTCAAAATCAGGTTTCCTCACGGAAGTGTTGGTTCGAGTCCGACCGGGGGCACCACTTCCAAAACCCAAGTCTGTGGGCGCTTTGATCAGGCTGGCGCAAGGTCATCGGCCAATCGGCCG